>JBQCEF010000071.1:0-2018 GCA_051960495.1 Nocardioides sp.
TGATCGGCAGCGTGCTCGCCCTCGCGGGCAGTGCGGCCGCGGCCACGACGACGATCACCCCCGACCCGGTGGGTGACATGGACCACGGCGCCGACATCGTGTCGGTCAAGGTGGTCAACGAGAAGTCGGTCCGCGTCGTCCTGAAGGCCGCCGACCTGGTGCCGTCGTACCAGAGCGGTGCGGGCGTCAAGATCTACTTCGACACCGATCCCCAGGACGCGGGCCCCGAATACGCGTTCCTCGGCGGCCTCTTCGACGGCACCGACTACGGCGTGGTGGCGGTCGACGGCTGGAAGGTGCCGAAGTACCCGACCACGGTCGGCAAGTTCTACATCATGAAGCTCGACTACGAGAAGGACGTCGCCAAGATTCGTATCTCGCGTGCCGCGCTCGGCCGGCCGGATGCCATCCGGGTGGCGGTGCGGACGTCGGGGGAGCAGCCGGACGGTGACTACGTCCACGACTGGCTGGGTGCGCGTCGCGAGTTCACCCCGTGGATCACCCGCGGCTGACCCGCTTGGCCTGACCCGCACGGAAGTGCCCCGGGACGACTCCGGGGGCACTTCCGTCATTTGTGGGGCAATTCGACTGCGTCGCGGACCGCTGAGTTCCAGAAGGGCTATGCCGGATGTGCCCGCCCGTGTGCGCCATTGTCCGAACGGACGAGGCGGGCCATCGTCAGCAATGTGCGGAGTCTCCCCAGACAACCGGAGTCTCGCGCGCCAGCCCGGGCGGGGTGGGGCTCTCGGGACCTGGCCGGGCCGAGAGCGGCGCACGGTGCGCCGCGTCGGACCGAGGGGACATCTCATGAAGCAACACAGCCGGGGGGCAACCAGCGTCGCTCGCATCAGGCCGAACCCGCCCCGACGACGCCGTCGGACGCGGATCGCGCTGCTTACCTCGGCCGCCTTGGGGGCGGCCCTGGTCCCGATGATCGCCATGGCGAACCTGACCGGAAGCACTTTCGAGAGCACGGACGGAAACCTCGTCGTCACCAATGCCGGCAACTTCGACTGGGAAAACGCGCCCAACCGTGAGTCGGGCGTCGAGCTGGCCAGCGGCAAGGGCGACAACTCGCTCGGGCAAGGGGCAAAGGAGGACCTGGTCAACACCACCGTCGTCAACGGGTCGATCCCGCCCAACAAGAGCGACCTGACCCGCTTCTACATCGCCAACGAGAAGGCGAACGGCGACGAGTTCATGTACCTCGCCTGGGAGCGGACGAACACGCTCGGCAGCGCCAACATGGACTTCGAGATCAACAAGCTGGCCCAACCGGACCTGACGACACCCGGCGCCAAGACGCTCAACCGCAGCCTGGGCGACCTGCTGGTCCGGTTCGACTTCAGCAACGGCGGCAGCACGCCGACGCTGACCCTGGTCAAGTGGATCACCGCACCGACCGGATCGGTCAGTGACTGCTACAAGAACCAGACCCTGCCGTGCTGGGGCGCACTGCCCGACGACGACGAGCTCGACGGCGTCGACGACGAGCAGATCGATCTTTCCCATGCAGGTTTCGCCGACGGTTCGATCAACGCAGTGACGGTCGCTGAGCCCGTTGCCGGCGGAAACCTTGCCGCCGCGACCTTCGGTGAGGCCGCGATCAACATGACCGACGCCGGCGTCTTCGAAGCAGGCGAGTGCACCAGCTTCGGCTCGGCGTACCTCAAGAGCCGGTCCTCGGACGCGTTCGATGCCGAGCTCAAGGACTTCGTGGCGCCCCAGGCGATCGACATCAACAACTGTGGTGGCCTGACGATTCGCAAGGTGACTGTGGGCGGCCAGGGCACTTTCGACTACACCTCGAACAGCCTCGACCCCGACACCTTCAGCCTGACGACGACAGCGGCCGGCGACGCGGGTGCGGACGACACCGGCACCGCCTACCAGGGCATCCTGGCCGGGACGTACGACGTCACCGAGACCGCACAGGACGGTTGGACGCTCACGGACATCAGCTGCAAGAACGCCGACGACAGTAATCATGCGGCGACCACCGATCTCGATGCCGGGAC
>JBQCEF010000072.1:0-6679 GCA_051960495.1 Nocardioides sp.
CGCACCTGTGCGCATTGCTGCTCTTGGGGGTTTTTTGATAAAATGTCTCAACAATTTATGTGGGGCGCGCTGTCGCCGGGGTGCACCGTTCCGGAACGCTCGCCCGGGGGGACGCGGCGGTGGTGGCCGCGACCGCCGCCGACCACCGCGGCCAGGCGTTCGACGCGTCCCGGGCGCTGATCGACGACCTCAAGGCGACCGTCCCGATCTGGAAGCACCAGGTGTTCTCCGACGGCACCGACGAGTGGGTCGGCACGCCCTAACGCTGTCCTGAGCCGACCCGCCGCGTGGCTCCCACCGGCACGCCGCTTCGTTGCCTACCCTGGCGCTGTGGAGATCCTCGCCTGGCTGGTCCCGTCCGCCGTCGTCACGGTCGTGGCGATGCTGTGGGCCGCCTGGGCCGGCCGGCCGCAACGCGAGCCGACCGAGCGGTCCTCGGAGGCGGCCTACGATCGGTTCGCCCGGGCGATCACCAAGGAACACCCCGGTGCCAGCCGGCCCCGGCCGGTCGACCCGCGGGTGCGGGACCGCAGCACCGGCATCGCCGTACGCCCCTCGCGGCGGCCCGCCGCCCAGCCCCCGCAGACCCGCCGCTCCGCATAGTTGCCGCGATTTGAGAGGGTGGCGGCATGACGCGCCGCACCCTGACCAGCGTGGTGGTCACCGTGCTTCTGGGGGTGCTCGTCGGCGCGGCCTTCCTCCTGCCGGTCCCCTACGTCACGATGAGCCCCGGGCCGACGATCGACGTGCTCGCGCAGTCCGGCGGCAAGCCCACGATCGACGTCACCGGCGCGAAGACCTACCCGACCAAGGGTGACCTGCGGCTGACCACCGTCTCGATCACCAGCCCGACGCGCCAGCTCTCGCTGGTGACGGCGCTGGGCGCGTGGTTCGACCGCACCCGCGCGGTCTACCCGCGCGACGTGATCTACCCGCCCGACCAGTCGGTGGCCGACGTGCGGCGCGAGAGCAGCGTGGAGATGGTCGGCTCCCAGGACACCGCGATCGCCGTGGCGCTCAAGGAGCTCGGCTACAAGCTGCCGCTGCTGACCGAGATCCTCGGCGTCACCGACGGCTCGCCCGCCGACGGCAAGCTCGAGCCGCGCGACGTCCTCGTGCGGGTCAACGGCGAGCGGATCCGGTCGGTGCGGCAGGTCTCCGACGCCATCCAGCGGACCGGGGTGGGGGAGCCGGCCACCTTCGTCGTACGTCGTGACGGCACCTTGCGCACGGTGCGGGTGACCCCCGGGCCGTCGAAGGACGACCCGAAGCGGGCGGTCGTCGGCATCGAGATCGGCACCGGCTACGACTTCCCCTTCGACGTGAAGGTGCGCATCGACGACTCGATCGGCGGGCCGAGCGCCGGCCTGATCTTCGCGACCGCCGTCTACGACACGCTGACACCCGGTGCGCTGACCGGCGGGCACGACATCGCCGGCACCGGCACGATCAACGCCCGCGGACAGGTCGGCCCGATCGGCGGTATCGAGCAGAAGATCGTGGCCGCGGCCGACGCCGGCGCGGAGCTGTTCCTGGTCCCGCCGGGCAACTGCCGCTCCGCGCTCGGCGCCGACGTGTCCGAGGACGAGATCCGACTGGTGCGGGCGCCGACCCTGCACAGCGCGGTGAGCTCGATCAAGACCTTCGCCGACGACTCGAACGCCGACCTGCCCAGCTGTGAGTGAGGACATGACGCCCGACGAGCCGACCCCGCGACCCGACGAGCCGACCGACGTGCCCGCGCCCGAACTCTCCGCGACGGAGCCGGCCGGGCAGGTCGAGCAGGCCGACGAGCCCGAGCCCGAGGACGAGGCGGAGGCCGCGCTGCGCGACGCCGTCCGCGAGATCGAGGCCTACGCCGCCGAGGCCGGCTGGGACCAGCCGGCGCGGCTGTTCGCGCTCGTGCCGACGACCGACCTGCTCCAGCGCGAGCCGGGACTGGCCGAGGCGCTCGGCGTCGACGACGACACGGCCGCCGAGGACCTCACTCCCGTCGAGCAGGAGCCGGTGCCCGCCGACCAGCAGGTCGAGGAGGTGCTGGCCCGGATCATGTGGCCCGCGGAGGTCTTCGGCTGCGCGGCCGTCGTGGAGCGGCTGGTGCTGCCGCCGTCGGCCGACGGCGAGCTGCCGGAGGACCCCGATGCGGCGCAGGCGTTCGCGGCGGAGCACCCCGACCGGCAGGAGGTGCGGATCGTCGCCGCCGCGACGCGCGACGGCTCGACGTACTGCGCGCTGCGGATGAGGTCACACGATGATGAATTCTCGGTCCTGGAGAGCCGCGACCTGGTGCCCGCGCTCCTAGAGTTGTTGTCCGGCACCCTCGAGCAGTGACCCGAACCAGGCAGGCAGGTACCACCCCGTGAGTGGCTTCTTCGACGAACCTCCGGCACCGCGGCGCCCCGCGCCGACGCCGCCGCCGCAGCGCTCGCGCGCCCTGATCGGCACCGCGGTCATCCTCGTCGCCGCGTTCTTCCTAATCTCGATCTTCACCAACATCTGGACCGACCGGTTGTGGTTCAACAGCCTGGGCTACTCCAGCGTGTTCACGAAGGTGCTCGGCACGCGGGTGCTGCTGTTCCTGGTGTTCGGCCTGCTGCTCGGGGCGGTGGTCGCGGCCAACATCGTGATCGCGTTCAAGGTCCGGCCGATGTTCCGGCCGGCGTCGCAGGAGCAGGTGAGCCTGGACCGCTACCGCGAGGTGGTCGAGCCGCTGCGGCGCTGGGTGCTGATCGGCATCGCGCTCGTGCTCGCGCTGTTCGCCGGCAGCTCCGGCGCCGGCCAGTGGCGGCAGTTCCTGCTGTGGCGGCACCGCGAGCCGTTCGGCACCAAGGACCCCTACTTCAACAAGGACGTGGGGTTCTACGTCTTCGAGCTGCCGTGGCTGCACTACCTGGTGGACTTCGCGATGGCGGTCAGCGTGCTGAGCCTGATTGCGGCGGCGATCGTGCACTACCTGTTCGGCGGGATCCGGCTGCAGGCGCGCGGGGACCGGCTGACCGGCGCGGCCCAGGCGCACCATTCGGTTCTTCTGGGCCTGTTCGTGCTGTTCAAGGCGGCCGACTACTGGCTGGACCGGTTCAACCTGACCACCGAGGGCGGCCGGTTGTTCACGGGGATGGGCTTCACCGACGAGCACGCCGTGCTGCCATCGAAGAACATCTTGATGTTCATCGCGCTGATCTGTGCGCTGCTGTTCTTCGCCAACGTGCTGCGTCGTACCTGGATGCTGCCCTCGGTCGGGCTGGCGCTGCTCGTGCTCTCCGCGATCCTGCTCGGCGCGATCTGGCCGGGCATCGTGCAGCAGTTCCAGGTCAAGCCGTCCGAGCCGGACAAGGAGCGGCCCTACATCGCGCGCAACATCGAGGCGACGCGCGATGCGTACGACATCGCCGACTCCGAGGTCACCGACTACGACGCCAACCTCGCGCTGTCCAAGGACCAGCTCAAGGCCGACGCGCAGTCGATCCCGGGCATCCGCCTGCTGGACCCCAACCTGGTCTCGGACACCTTCGAGCAGCTGCAGCAGGTCCGCGGCTACTACAGCGTCGCCAACGTGCTCGACGTGGACCGCTACCCCGTCAACGGCGAGAACCGCGACATGGTGCTCGCGGTGCGCGAGCTCGAGCAGAGCGGCCTCGAGGACAGCCAGCGCAACTGGGCCAACCTGCACACCGTCTACACCCACGGGTACGGCGTGGTCGCCGCCTACGGCAACCAGCGCGACGCCAACAACAACCCGGTCACCGACAACGAGGGGAAGCCGGTCTGGGCCGAGCAGGACATCCCGCCGAAGGGCGACCTGACCAACCTGTCGCCCGGCGGCTACCAGCCCCGGATCTACTTCGGCGAGAACAGCCCGGCGTACTCCATCGTCGGCAAGGAGCAGGGCGCGAAGGACGTCGAGCTCGACATCCCCGAGGGCACCGGTGGCTCGCAGCCGACGGAGAACACCTACGACGGTGCGGCCGGCGTCCCGGTCGGCGGGATCTTCAACAAGCTGCTCTACGCGCTGAAGTTCTCCGAGCCCAACATCGTGCTCTCGAGCCGGGTGAACTCGAACTCCAAGATCCTCTACGACCGGACCCCCCGCGAGCGGGTGCAGAAGGTCGCGCCGTGGCTCACCGTCGACGGCGACGTCTACCCGGCGGTCGTCGACGGGCGCGTGGTGTGGATCGTCGACGGCTACACGACCACCGACCACTACCCGAACTCCGAGAAGGACTCCCTCTCGGACATGACCTCGGACTCGCTGCAGCCGCGGACGGCCTACGCCACGCTGCCGACCGACGAGATCAACTACATGCGCAACTCGGTCAAGGCGGTCGTGGACGCGTACGACGGCACCGTCACGCTCTACGAGTGGGACCGCGACCCGATCCTCGACGCCTGGTCGGCCGCCTTCCCGGGCGTCATCCGGCCGCGCTCGGAGCTCGAGCAGCACCAGGAGCTGCTGCAGCACATGCGCTACCCCGAGGACCTGTTCAAGGTGCAGCGCGAGGTGCTCGCGTCCTACCACGTCACCGACCCCAAGACGTTCTACGAGGGCTCGGACCGGTGGAAGGTGCCGGAGGACCCGGAGAACAAGACGCAGAGCCAGCCGCCCTACCGGCTCTCGGTCCGCACGCCCTCCGGCGGCGACGAGCCGGTGTTCTCGCTGACCAGCGTCTACGTGCCGCTGAAGCGGCAGAACCTCGCCTCGTTCATCTCGGTGGACGCCGACGCGGCCCTGGACGACTACGGCAAGATCCGGATCCTGCGGCTGCCCAGCAACACCCAGGTGCCCGGGCCGTCGCAGATCGCGAACCAGTTCGCCTCCGACCAGGAGATCCAGGACAAGCTGCTGGCGTTCACCCGGACGAACTCCAAGGCGCTGTTCGGCAACCTGCTGACCCTTCCCGCCGGCGACGGGCTGCTCTACGTGCAGCCGCTCTACACGCTGCGCCAGGCCGGCGAGGGCCGCTATCCGGTGCTGCGCTACGTGCTCGTGTCTTTCGGCGAGGACGTCGGGATCGGGTCCACGCTGACGGCCGCGCTGGACGACGTACTCGGAATCACGACGCCGGAGGACTCCGTCGAACCCGGTACGACGCCGCCGCCCCCGTCCGAGGGGTCCGGGGGCAATGGGGGACAGCAGCTGCCCGACGACGTGCGCTCGCTGCTGGAGCAGGCCGACGCGAAGTTCGCCGAGGCGGAGAAGGCGCTGAAGGCCGGCGACCTGGCCGGCTACCAGACGGCGACCAACGAGGCGAAGGACCTGGTCCTGCAGGCCCTCGACGCCGCGGCGGCGACGAACAAGGCCAACCAGGACAAGGGGAACACCAAGAAGAAGAACCCCTGATCGGCCTGCCGAACACCAGGGTATGTCGGCGATCTGTCGCTTCCCCCGGACTGCTTACCGGGGGAAGTGACAGAGGGCTGAGGGAAGTGGCTCGGGCCACACCACCCCGATTTGGAGTCCCCGTGACCGGTCCCGTAAAGTAGTCAACACGACGCGGGGTGGAGCAGTTCGGTAGCTCGCTGGGCTCATAACCCAGAGGTCGCAGGTTCAAATCCTGCCCCCGCTACAAAGTGCAAATGTGCAGGTCAGAGGCGGTTTCTGGAGAGATCCGGAGGCCGCCTCTGATGCTTCTCCGGGTGGCAATGTCAGCACAATGTCAGCAACCGCCGCTCCTTCACGCGGGCATCCGAGGGGTGGCTCACGTCGCCGGTTGTGACAGTTCCGGGTGGCTGTGAGGCAACTTTTCAGTCTGGTGTGGGCCACTTGGTGAGGCTGATGGCGAGAGCGCACCGGCCCTCGGTGGGCCCCACGGCGTTCTGGCTTCGGCGTAAGTGACACGGACGAATCAGCCAGCGAAGTCAGGTCGAGGGACGCTTCACCTCCTTTGGAGGGCCCGTCCTCGCTTGCGGATCCCGTTGCCTGACGCCTAGGCCGGACTCCGGACCGCGTGTCAACGACGGTCGAAGACTGACCCCTTTCCGACGGGCGGGTTCTACGGCGGATTCGCACTGGGGTCGCAACGCCGAGGATCTCGCGGTGCCCGTCGGCGTTCACGCCGGTGGCGACCAGCACGTGCACCGGCGCCACGCGTCCGCCTTCGCGGACCTTGAGCACGAGTGCGTCGGCGGCCACGAACGTGAACGGGCCGGCGTCCTCCAGGCGGCGGGTGCGGAACTGCTCGACGTGCTCGTCGAGCTCACGTGCCATCACCGAGACCTGCGACTTGCTCAGCCCGGTGATGCCCAGGGTCTGCACGAGCTTGTCCATCCGCCGGGTACTCACACCGAGGAGGTAGCAGGTCGCCACCACGCCGGTCAGGGCCCGCTCGGCCCGCTTCCTGCGCTCGAGCAGCCAATCGGGGTACAGGCTGCCCTGCCGTAGCTCGGGGACCGCGACGTCGAGGGTCCCGACCCGGGTGTCGAGGCCGCGGTGGCGGTAGCCGTTGCGGGAGTTGACCCGCTCGCTGCTGCGTTGGCCGTACCCGGCGCCGCACACCGCGTCGGCCTGCGCGGACAGCAGCGCGCTGACGAACGTGGTCAGCAGATCGCGCATCAGATCAGGACTGGCCTGCTCCAGCTGCTCGGTCAGGAAGCGGGCAGGGTCGATACTGGGTCCAGCGGTCATCGTGGTGTCCTTCTTCGAGTCGGTTGTGAGAGATCACTCGAAGGATCCACCCGGTGG
>JBQCEF010000073.1:0-10406 GCA_051960495.1 Nocardioides sp.
GGCGGATCTTGAACGAGATGTAGGGCTTGGGCCGTCCCTCGGCGTCGTTCTGGAAGTAGTTCGTGCGCAGCGTCGCGTTGATCGCGGTGAGGTAGGACCGCAGGATGCGGTCGTGGTCCAGGCTCGCCACGTCGTCGAGGGCGCGGTTGATGCGGTGCTCGAGCTCGTCGGTGCGCGCCACCCGCGACTCGGCGTCGCTGGGCAGGTCGCCGTTGCGACCGGGGCTGAAGCGCGCCTCGAACAGGTCGACGAGGAGCCGGGTGATGTCGACGTTCTGCCGCAGCGCGTCCTCGATGTAGTCCTGGGCGAACGGGGTACCGCCCTGGCGCATGTACTTCGCGTAGGCGCGCAGGACCGTCGCCTGGCGCCAGGTGAGGCCGGCGCCGAGCACCAGCGCGTTGAACCCGTCGACCTCGTTGCGGTCGTCCCACACCGCGGCGACGGCGTCCTGGAACAGGTCGCGGCCGGCGGCGGGCAGCGACCGGTGGTAGCGCAGCCCGAAGTCGTAGATGCACGACGGGCGGGGCAGGTCGTCGAGCTCGTAGGGCCGCTCGTCGACGACCTCGACGCCCATCGAGGACAGCACCGGCAGCACGTGGCTCAGCGACAGCGGGGAGCCGATCCGGAAGACCTTGAGGCGCGCCTCGTTCGCCCCGGAGTCGGGCAGCTGGTAGAGCGAGAGCGAGACGCCCTCCTCGCCGGTGATGGCCTCGAGCCGGCCCAGGTCGACCGCACCGGTGCGCGGCGAGTAGTCCTCCTTGTAGGCCTCGGGGAACGAGTCCGCGTAGGCCCGCCCGAGCTGGGCGCCGTCCTCCTCGCCGTACTCGGTGTGCACCGCGGAGAGGAAGTCGTCGCGCCACGACCGCGCGGCCTCCGCGAGCCGGCGCTCGAGGTCCTCGACGTCGAAGTCCCCCACCAGCTCACCGCGCGGGGGGCGCACCACGAAGTGAAGGCGCGCCAGCAGCGACTCGCTGACCCGGGCGGTGTACTCCAGGGAGTCCCCGCCCAGCTGGGTCTTGAGGATGTGCGCGATCTTCTCCCGGACCGCGGTGGTGTAGCGGTCTCGCGGCAGGTAGACCAGGCAGGAGAGGAACCGGCCGTAGACGTCGCGGCGGATGAACAGCCGCACCTGCCGGCGCTCGCGGGTGTGCAGCACGGCGAGCGCGATCTCGGCGAGCTCGTCGACGGGGGTCTGGAACAGCTCGTCGCGCGGGTAGTTCTCCAAGACGTCCATGAGCGCCTTGCCGGTGTGGCTCAGCGGGTCGAACCCGGCCTGCTTGATCACCGCGCGCGCCTTCTCCCGGATCACCGGGATGCGGGTCAGCGACTCGGTGTAGGCGGCCGAGGAGAAGAGGCCGAGGAAGCGGCGCTCGCCGCAGACCTCGCCGTTCTCGTCGAACTTCTTGACACCGACGTAGTCGAGGTAGACCGGCCGGTGCACGGTCGCCTTGGAGTTGGCCTTGGCCAGCACCAGCAGCGTCTTCTCGCGGGCCTTGGCCCGGACCAGCGGCGGGAGCTTGCCGAACGAGGAGGACATGTCCTGGTCGGAGCGCAGGATGCCGAAGCCGGTGCCGGGCACCGCCCGCAGCACCTCGTCGTCACCCTCGCGCTCGAGGTGGTACTCCCGGTAGCCGAGGAACGTGAAGTGGTCGTCGGCGAGCCAGCGCAGCAGCGCCTTGCCCTCCTCGACCTCACCCTCGGGCAGCGGCGGCGGGTCGGTGGAGAGGTCGTCGATGATCTCGCGCGCCTGCGCGCACATCTTGGCCCAGTCCTCGACGGCCTCGCGCACGTCGAGCAGCACCTTGGCGAGGTTCTGCTCCATCTCCTCGAGGTCCTCGGCGGCGGTCTCCCGGTCGACCTCGATGTGCATCCACGACTCGCGGAACACGTCGTGCGGCAGCTGGCCGGAGCTCCCGAGCTCGTCGTCGCCGAGGATCTCGAGCAGCTCGCCGGTCATGTCACGGCGGACCAGCAGCTGGGGGTGGACGACCATGTGGACGTCGCGGCCCTGCTCGGTGAGCTCCATGGTCACCGAGTCGACGAGGAACGGCATGTCGTCGGTGACGACCTCGACCACGGTGTGCCCGTCGGCGGACCAGCCGTGCTCGGACTCGGACGGCGTGAACACCCGGATCTTCGCGGTGCCCTGGGGCCGCTGGGCGGCGAGCTTGTACTGGCTCATGGCGCCGCCGTAGAGGTCGACCTCGCTGCGGTCGGCCACGTCCTCGGCGGCGACGTGGCGGTAGAAGGCCCGGAGCAGCGCGGCGGCGCCGTCACCGGGCAAGGAGCCGGTCCCCTTGCGGCTCGCAGCGAGAGAGGCGGCCTTCTCGATCAGGTCGTCCTTGGTCTCTTCCAGCGTCGTACGCACGCGCACCAAACTTTCATGACTCGAGTCGCCGGCACGCCGTTGTGCCGGCTGTCCCGACACTATTCCTGACCCCGCTCGGCCACCAACCCGGACGCGCGGCGCGTCGGAACCGGTCCCTTCACAAGTGCGAGCGCAGGTCCCACAGCAACGGGTAGTAGCGCAGGTTCTGCCGGCTGCGCAGGTAGGACACCCCCGTGGAGCCGCCGGTGCCGGTCTTGGCCCCGATCATGCGCTCCACCATCACCACGTGGCGCGCCCGCCAGGCGGCCGCCAGCTCGTCGTGCTGCAGCAGCGCCTCGGCGAGCGCCCACACGTCGGCGTACGACGCCCGGTCGTGCGCAGCCCGCCGCACCGACTCCGTGATCGCCTGCTCGTCGGCGACGTCGAGGCCGCGCCGGCTCAGCACGCGCAGGAACGCGTCCCACAGCGTCGGCTCCTCAAGGCGCCGGCGCAGCCGCTCGGTCTCCTCGGCGGTCAGCCCCTTGAACCTCTCGACGAACGACGGGTCCTTGGCGCCGGAGAGGAACTCCAGCTCGCGGTACTGCACCGACTGGAAGCCGCTCGCCGGGGCGAGCTGCTGGCGGAACTGCAAGAAGTCCTGGGGGGTCATCGTCTCGAGCACGTCGATCTGCTCCACGAGCACCCGCTCGACCACGTGCATGCGCTGGAGCAGGTGCTGGGCCCACCAGAGCCGGTCGACGCCGGCGTCGTCGTCGAGCATCGCGTCGCGGGCCGCCGTGGCCTCGTGCAGCAGCTGCTTGAACCAGAGCTCGTAGACCTGGTGGATCGTGATGAACAGCAGCTCGTCGTGCTCCGCCGGGTCCGACTCGAGCTGCTGCGAGGCCAGCAGACGCTCGAGCTGCAGGTAGCTGCCGTAGGTGAGCCTGGCCCCCTGCTCGCCGAACTGGACCTCGGTGCCTCCCCACTCGCCGGCCCACGGGGTCTCGGCGGCGGACGAGTCGTGGGCGTTCTCGGGGGTCGGGGCGTCAGGGCGGTTAACGTCGGCCACCGTAGCCACCCATGGGGGGATCCGTCATGATGTGCGCCATGAAGTTCCGACACGAGATCGTCTACGACGCCCCGGCCCACGACGTGTGGGCGATGCTCGCCGACCCCGCGTTCCGCCAGAAGAGCTGCGAGGCCATGAGGGTGGTGTCCGCCAACATCTCGGTCGACCCCGACGGGGACGGCATGAAGGTCCGGATCGAGCAGGTGCAGCGCACCGAGGGGATCCCGTCCTTCGCCAAGAAGTTCGCCGGCGACACGACCGAGGCGATCCAGGTCGAGGAGTGGCAGGACCCGCGCTCGGCCACCATGACGGTGACCACCCCGGGCAAGCCGACGCGGATCACGGGCACGCTGTCGCTGGACAGTGACGGCGCCCGGACCGTCGAGACGTTCGAGGGCGAGGTCAAGGTGTCGGTGCCGCTCATCGGCGGAAAGATCGAGGGGCTGATGGCCGAGCTGTTCCGCAAGGGCATGGACAAGGAGCACTCCGCAGGCGTCGCGTGGCTGGCGGGTGAGCGCTGATGCGGTTCTCCCACCGGATGAGGTACGACGCTCCCGCGGCCGACGTGCACGCGATGCTCGCCGACGAGAAGTTCCGCGAGCAGGTCGCCGAGGCCGGCGGCGCCTACGAGCGGCACGTGCGCATCGAGCCGCACGGCGCCGGGATGACCGTCGTCGTCGACCAGAAGCAGCACGACCACAACATCCCGTCGTTCGCGAAGAAGATCGTCGGCGACGCCATCCACATCGTCCAGCGCGAGCAGTGGAGCGACGACACCTACGCGACGCTCGACGTGACGATCCCCGGCAAGCCCGGGCACATGAAGGGCACGATCGAGCTCGCCGAGGACGGGGGCGCCACCGTCGAGACCGTCGAGGCCGAGATCAAGGTGCACGTCCCCCTGGTCGGCGGCAAGCTCGAGCAGCTGATCGCGAACCTGCTCGAGGCCGCGCTCGACAGCGAGCAGCGCGTGGGCGAGAAGTGGCTGCGCGGTGAGCGCTAGTCAGCCGTCGTCGCGGGCGTCGCGACGACGGACGTAGAACACCAGCGCGAACAGCACCACGAACGGCCCGAATGCCACGAGCGCGACCAGCAGCTTCTCGTGCGCGTGCAGCGCCCCGAGGTGCAGCAGCGTGACCCAGGCACCGGTCACGGCTGCGTCGACTGCGTGCACGGCACTCACTGCATGTAGGGGTAGCGGTAGTCCTTCGGCGGGTCGAAGGTCTCCTTGATGGAGCGCGGCGAGGTCCAGCGCAGCAGGTTGGATGGCGCGCCGGCCTTGTCGTTGGGGCCCGACGCCCGGGAGCCGCCGAACGGCTGCTGCCCCACGACCGCGCCCGTGGGCTTGTCGTTGATGTAGAAGTTGCCGGCGGCGAAGCGGAGCTCCTCCTGGGCCCAGGCGATCGCGCGCCGGTCGCGGGCGATGATCGAGCCGGTCAGCGCGTAGGGCGCGATGGACTCCATCTGGGTGACGACCTTCTCGAAGTCGCCGTCCTCGTAGACGTGGACCGCCAGGATCGGCCCGAAGTACTCGGTGCTGAACATCTGGTCGGTGGGGTCGCCGCCCTCCACGACGGTCGGCCGGACGAACCAGCCCACCGAGTCGTCGAGCTTCCCGCCCGCGACGACGTCGAGGGTCTTGGAGCGCTTGGCGCGCGCGATCGCCTTCTTGTGCTTGTCGAAGGCCCGGTCGTCGATGACCGCGCCCATGAAGTTGGACAGGTCGGTGACGTCGCCGACCTTGATCGCCTCGACCTCGGCGACGAGCTCGTCGCGCATCTGCTTCCACACCGAGCGAGCGACGTAGGCACGCGACGCGGCGGAGCACTTCTGGCCCTGGTACTCGAAGGCGCCGCGGAGCAGGGCGACCCGGACCACGTCGGGGTCGGCCGACGGGTGGGCCACCACGAAGTCCTTGCCGCCCGTCTCACCGACGATGCGCGGGTAGGAGCGGTACTTCGCGATGTTGGCGCCGACCTCGGACCACAGGTGCTGGAACACCGCGGTCGACCCGGTGAAGTGGATGCCGGCCAGGTCGGGGTGGGCCAGCGCCACCTCGGAGACGTTGCGGCCGTGACCCGGGAGCATGTTGATGACGCCGGGCGGCATCCCGGCCTCCTCGAGCAGCTCCATGGTGACGTGGGCGGCGAGCTGCTGGGTCGGGGACGGCTTCCAGATCACCGTGTTGCCCATCAGCGCCGGGGCGGTGGGCAGGTTGCCGGCGATCGCGGTGAAGTTGAACGGGGTGATCGCGTAGACGAACCCCTCCAGCGGCCGGTGGTCGCTGCGGTTCCAGACGCCCCGGGAGTTCGCGATCGGCTGCTCGGCGACGATCTGGCGGGCGTAGTGGACGTTGAACCGCCAGAAGTCGATCAGCTCGCAGGCGGAGTCGATCTCGGCCTGGAACGCGGTCTTGGACTGGCCGAGCATCGTGGCGGCGTTGAGGCGCTGCCGCCACGGCCCGGCGAGCAGGTCCGCGGCCTTGAGCAGGATCGCCGCCCGGTCGTCGAGGGACAGCGCGCGCCACTCCGGCGCGGCCTCCTGCGAGGCCTTGATCGCCGCCTTGGCGTCGGCCTGGGTGGCGTCGCGCAGGACGCCGAGCACGTGCCCGTGGTCGTGGGGCTGGACCACGGGGATCTCCTCGCCGCCGCCCATCTTCTTGGCCCCCCCGATGGTGGCGGTGAGGTCGACCTCGACGCCCTCCTGCCGCTTCAGCTCGAGCTCGAGCGCGGCACGCTCAGCGGTGCCCGGCGCGTAGGTGAGGTTCGGCTCGTTGACCGGGGCGGGAGGGGTCGTGATGGCGTCCATGCTCCGATGTTGTCAGACCCGCGCGGCTACTCCCAAGTCACCGCCTCACTGCGCGAGCAGGTCGCCGATCTCCTGCACCGCGTACCACGCCAGGTCGAGGTCCAGGCAACGGTCCACCGCGGCCTCCGCCTCGGGGTCGCCGGCCTCGGCCGCGGACCACTGCTCGACGGCCGCGGCCACCTCGGCCTGTGCCTCCTCGCCGTCGACGAGGACGGAGGCGACGTCGCGGAACGGCACCACCTCGGCCACCTCGACCACGGTGGGGTCGTCGTCGTCGCCCGGCAGGACCGTGCCGGCGTCCACCGCCACGACGACGCGGCGGGCCGGGTCGCCCTCGGCGACCAGGCCGAGGGAGGTGCGGGCCGCGGCCGTCATCGCGGCGTACTCCAGCTCCTCCTCGCCCCCGTCGGGGTAGGCCGCGCGCAGCGCGTCGGTCACGGCGTGGCCCAGGAAGGGCGCAGGACCGATCCCGTCGTTGGTGACCAGGTTCCGCAACCCGGTCCACGAGCTCGGGACGTAGACACGGGTCGTGCTCATCGGCGAGCCCCCTTCGTGGTCGGCGCGGTCTTCTTGCGGCCCCGCGGCGCGCGCGGCCGGGTGTCGCTGGCGGTGTCCACGAGCTCCTCGAGCGCCTCGCGCAGGCACTGCCCGAGCACCTCGAGGTCGGGGAGGGCGTCCCGGTCGCCGGTGAGCCCGTAGTAGACGTGCCCGTCGTACGACGTGACGCCGATCGCCAGCGCGTGGCCGGGCAGCAGGGGCGGGACCGGGTAGCTCTCGAGCATCTGCGCGCCCGCGGCGTAGAGCGGGAACTGCGGCCCCGGCACGTTGGTGATCACCAGGTGGAAGCCGCGACGGACCTCCGCGGCGGCGACGCGGGACCCCAGCGCGTGGAAGGTGGTCGGGGCGAAGCCCGCCACCCCCGCCAGGCGGTCGGCCGCGACCGCGCGGCCGGTCTCCTTGTGCGCCTTGAGCGCGTAGGACACCTGGTGCAGCCGGACCACCGGGCTGGACTCGCCGATGGGCAGGCTGAGCAGCTGGCCCGCGACCTGGCTGCCCAGCGAGGTCGGCTCGAGATCGCTGTCGATCACGCTCATCGGCACCATCGCGCGCAGGCTCCGGCTGCCGTGCACGGACTCGGCACGAGTCATCAACCAGGAGCGCAGCCCGCCGGTCACCGTCGCCAGCACCACGTCGTTGACGGTGCCGCCGTGCACGCGCCGCACCTTGCGGTAGTCCTCGAGCTCCGTGGCCACGTTGACGAACCGGCGCTGCTCGGAGAGCCGGGTGTTGATCGGGCTGTCGCCCCCAGACCGTCGGCCGGCGAGGGCGCCGACGCCGTCGAGGAGGGTGGCGCCGACCGCGGTCGCGGAGCGAAGCGCCGCCTCCGCGTTCTCGCGCACCGTGCCCGCGGCGGCCCGCGGGTGGCGCAGCGAGTCGGTGACCGCCCGCGCGACCAGTGACGACTGGCTCGGCTCCGGCACGGGCCGCCAGTCGTCCGGGACGGTCTCGCGCGGCTTGGGGTCGACGTCGAGGATCACCTGGCCGAGGTCGACGGTCGAGACGCCGTCGACGAGCACCTGGTGGGACTTGGCCAGGATCGCGAACCTGCCGTGCTCGAGCCCCTCGATGAGGTAGACCTCCCACAGCGGCCGGTTCCGGTCGAGCTGGCGCGACATGATCCGCCCGACCAGGTCGCGCAGCTGGCCCATCGACCCGGGCCGCGGCAGGGCCGACCGGCGCACGTGGAAGGTGAGGTCGAAGTCGTCGTCGTCGACCCACACCGGGTTGGCCAGGCGGCCCGGGACAGTGCGGATCCGCTGCCGGTAGCGCGGCACGAACGCGATCCGGTCGGCGATCAGCGCGACCAGGCGGTCGTAGTCGAACCCGTCGGAGGGCGGCTCGAACACGTCGAGCGTGGCGTTGTGCATCGGAGCGCTCGCCGACTCCGTGACCAGGAAGGCCAGGTCGTCGGATCGCAACCGCTCGCTCATGCATCAACCTCTCGTGTGGGGTCCCCGCACCCGACCGGCGGGACGCTATGCGATTCTGGCAGAGACGACCAGTACCCCGGTCCCGGCCCCGCAGAAGGAGAAGGCGCAGATGGTCTTCGCGCACGGCATCGGCGGCGCCAAGGACCTGCCGATCCCGGTCGAGTACTTCCTCGCGGGCGGTGCGGCCGCGCTGGCGATCTCGTTCATCGTGCTGACCCTTGCCTGGCGCAAGCCGAGGTTCGACGCGACGTCGGGCGGCGTCGCGCTGCCGAGGGGCTTCGTCGCGGTCGTGGAGAGCCCGTGGTTCGCCTGGCCGCTGCGGATCCTCGGCCTGGCCTTCTTCCTCTACGTCGGCTGGGCCGCCGTCGCCGGGCCGGACCTGCTGGTGAACCCGACCTTCGGCGTCTTCTACGTGATCTTGTGGGTGGGCCTGGTGCCGGCCTCGTTGCTCTTCGGTTCGTTCTACCGCGCGGTGAACCCGGTCCGGACGCTGCACCTGCTGTTCTCGAAGCTCACCGGCGGGGACCCGGACCAGGGCGTCGTCGAGCTGCCCCGCTGGGTCGGGCTGTGGCCGGCGTCGCTGGGGCTGTTCGCCTTCGTCTGGCTGGAGCTGGTGTACCCGCAGTCGACGTACCTCGCGGTCGTGCGGCTCTGGGTGGCGGCGTACGTCGCGATCGTCGTGCTCGGCGCCGCGGTCTTCGGCAGCAGGTGGATCGCGGCGGCCGACCCGTTCGAGGCCTACTCGACGCTGGTCGGGCGGCTCTCGGTCTTCGGCCGGCGACAGGACGGCACGCTGGTGCTGCGCAACCCGATGGCCAACCTCGACGGCACCCCCGCCGTGCCGGGGCTCGTCGCGACCGTGGCCGTGCTGTTCGGGAGCACGGCGTTCGACAGCTTCCAGGACTCCCCCTTCTGGGTGGGCCTGACGCAGACGGCGCCGATGAGCCCGATCCTGCTCGACACCGGCGCCCTGGTCGGGTTCTGCCTCGTCGTCGGGGTGACCTTCGCGGTGGCGACGATGAGCACCGGCGTCGAGGAAGGGACCGATCGCCGCGAGCTCCCGGCCCTGTTCGCCCACTCGGTGATCCCGATCATCGTCGGCTACATCGTCGCGCACTACCTGAGCTACTTCGTCGAGGTCGGCCAGCAGACCGTGGTGCTGCTCAGCGACCCGCTCGGCCGAGGCGACGACCTGCTCGGCACCGGCGACTGGCAGGTGAGCTACTGGCTCTCCTCGCACCCGACGACGCTCGCGATCATCAAGGTGCTGGCGGTCGTCACCGGCCACGTGCTCGGCGTGGTTGCCGCCCACGACCGCGCGATGCGGCTGCTGCCGCGACGGCACCAGCTGACCGGCCAGCTGCCGCTGCTGCTCGTGATGGTGTTCTACACCGTCACCGGTCTCTACCTGCTCTTCGGCGCCTGACGGCCCGCCGCCCGCGGTCCACGGACCGGGGCTCCTCGCCGGTCAACGTCGCGGCCCAGCTGGCCACCGCCCGTCGCAGCGCCGAGTCGCCCAGCTCGACGAGGCCGCGCCCGGCCATCAGCGCCCGGTCGGCCGCCGCCCGGTCGTCGGGCAGGAACGTCACCGGCACCGGGCCCACGAAGCCCTCGACCATGCCCCGGACCTCGGGCTCGGACCACCCCAGGGAGGACCGGCAGCGGTTCACCACGACCGAGACGTCGGCGTCGGGACAGGCCTCCTGAAGGTCGACGAGCCCGCGGGCGAGCCGCGCAAGCCCCACCGGGTCGGCGGTCCCGACCACCAGGACGCGGTCCGCCCGCTCGAGGGCGGCCAGGGTCATGGTGTTGCGCCTCGGGGCGGTCCCGAACGGGTCGGCCTCGTCGCTCTCGAGGCTGAACCCGACGTCGATCACGAGCTCCTCCGCCAGGGAGGCGGCGACGTCGAGCACCTCGTCGAAGGCCGCCGGGCGCACCTCCGACCAGCGGTCGGGGCAGGGCAGGCCGGTGAGCACGCGCAGCCGGGCGTCGCCCACCGACCTGGCCGCGCGGGCCAGCGTCTCCGGGTCCAGCCGCCCGGCGTTGGCGGCACGCGCCGCGGCGAGCAGCCCGGACACCCCGTCGAGCACGCCGAGGTGCTGGGCGACCGCCCCGCCGTAGGGGTCGGCGTCCACCAGCAGGACCGATCGGCCCCGGTGCGCGAGCTCGCCGGCGAGCGCGACCGCGACCGTGGTGAGCGCGGGGGCTCCCGCACGGCCCCCCCCCGACC
>JBQCEF010000074.1:0-9628 GCA_051960495.1 Nocardioides sp.
TGGCGTCTCGGACATCCGCTCCAGACTACGAGAGCGGCGCACGGACGGTGCCGGTCAGCCGGTGGGCGTGTCCCGATACGGTGTCCACGTCACGCTCGAGCGCCGGCGTGCACACCAGGACGGCCGAGGAAAGGGGGAGACGCGGTGCACGTGTCTCGACGGGCGCTCTCGGCCGCCGTCACGACCGCCCTGGCCTGCCTGCTGGTCGCCGGGTGCACCACCGACGCCGCCCCGTCGGCGCCCTCCCCGTCGGCCTCGGCGCCGTCGCCCTCGCCCGCGCAGTCCTCCACCGCGTCCGGTCCGGTGACGCTCACCCTCGGCATCTACGGCGACCGCGAGCTGCGCTCCGGGTTCGCGCGGCTCGCCGACGCCTACACCGCGGCGCACCCCGACGTCACCGTCGAGCTCGAGCAGGAGGACACCGCCGAGTCGTTCGCGGACCGGCTGGAGCGCGAGGCCTCGGTCGGCGACGAGCCCGACGTGTTCATGGCTGACAGCTTGCAGGTCCCGCGGCTCGCCGCCGAGCAGCGGATCCAGCACGTCGACGGCCTGCTGGAGGAGCGCGGCGTCACCTTCGGTGACAACTACCAGCGACTGGGCCTCGAGGCGCTCAGTGCCGACCAGGCGCTGCAGTGCATGCCCTACGACGTCTCGCCGCTGGTCGTGCTCTACAACCAGGGGCTGGTGCCGTTCCAGCGGCTCATCGAGGACGGCGACGACCCGCTGACCCCGGAGACCGGCTGGACCTGGGAGCAGTTCACCAAGGCGGTGCGGCTGATGTCGCACGACGGCGTCAACGGCGTGTACGTCGAGCCGCGGCTGTCCACGCTGATGGCGCTGGTCCGCTCCGCCGGGGCCGACATCGTCGACGACCCGCGCCACGCGACGACGCTGACCTTGTCCGACGACAGCACCCGCGAGGCCCTGGAGCAGATCCTCGACGTGCTGCGCGAGCCCCGCTTCACCCCCTCCCAGGCGAAGCTCGAGCGCAAGGACGCGCTGAGCCGGTTCGAGGACGGCGAGATCGGGATGATCCTCGCCACCCGCGACGTCGTGCCCGAGCTGCGGCACGCCGACGACCTCGACTTCGACGTGTTTCCGCTGCCGCGGATCTCGCGGACCCGCACCGTGGCCGACGTGACCGGGCTGTGCCTGTCCGCGAGCACCCCCCACGTCGACGCGGCCGCCGACTTCCTCGCGTTCGCGACCGGGCCCGAGGGACAGGCGATACTCGCCGAGACCGGCGAGGTGGTCCCCGCTCACCTGCCGACGCTGAACTCCGACGCGTTCGTCCAGCCGGGGCAGCAGCCCGAGAGCGTCGGGGTCTTCGGCAACGCGCTCGCGCACGCCGGCGTCGCGCCCTACGTGCGGAGCTGGCCCGAGCTGGTCGACGCGACAAGGGCCGAGCTGGTCCGGATGTTCTACGCCCCGGTCATCGACCTCGACGAGATGCTGCCGCGGCTCGACGAGCAGTCCCGCGAGATCCTCGCGCCCCCACCGCAGTCGCCCTCGCCCTCGCCGCTGACGGACTAGCCGGGCGAGGTCTCGTCCGAGGCGGTCGCCTCGGACGATCCGGAGGCCTCGGCGTCGGCCTGCAGGATGGCGCTGACCAGCAGGTCGCGGGTCAGCTCGCGCTGCCACGGGCGAGCACCGAGCTCGGCGAGCCGCGCGTCGACGGACTCGCCCAGCGCCGCCGGATCGCGCTCGGCCGGTGGCTCCCACAGCAGCCGGCGCACGAAGTCGGGGGTGAGCAGGTTCTCGACCGGGAGGTTCAGCGACTCCGCCCGCTCCTTCAGAGCGGCCCGGGCGTGGGTGAGCCGGTCGGCCGCCACCGGGTCACGGTCGGCCCAGGCGCGTGGGGGCGGCGGGCCGTCGTACCGGGCCGCGACCGGAGGCAGCTCCGCGTCGGGCAGCTCCCGCGCCGTGCGGAGCGCCTGCAGCCACTGGTTGACGTAGCGCTCGGCGCCGCGGCCGCGGAAGCCCTTGAGGCCCAGCAGGGACGCCTTGTCGCGGGGCAGCGCGTTGGCGGCCTCGACGATCGCGGCGTCGGGAATGATCCGTCCCGGGGTCACGTCGCGCTGGGAGGCGATCGCGTCGCGGGTCTGCCAGAGCTCGCGGACCGCGGCGAGCGCGCGGCGGCCACGGGCCCGGTGCATGCCCGAGGTGCGCCGCCACGGGTCCTGACGCGGTCCGCTGGGCACGGCGTGGACGAGGTGGTGGAACTCCTGCCGGGCCCACTCGGTCTTGCCGGTCTCCTCGAGCTCGGCGGCGAGCGCCTCGCGGAGCTCGAGCAGCACCTCGACGTCGAGCGCGGCGTAGTCGAGCCACGGCTCCGGCAGCGGCCGGACCGACCAGTCGACGGCGGAGTGCTCCTTGCGCATCCGCCGGCCCACGATCGTCTCGACCAGGGTGGCCAGCCCGACCCGCGGGTAGCCGAGCAGCCGTCCCGCGAGCTCGGTGTCGAACAGCGAGGTGGGGCGCAGCCCGAGCTCGGTCAGGCACGGCAGGTCCTGGGTGGCCGCGTGCAGGATCCACTCGGCGTCGCCGATCGCCTCCTGCACCGCGGACAGGTCGCCGAAGGGGATCGGGTCGATCAGCGCCGTGCCGGACCCCTCGCGGCGGATCTGGACGAGGTAGGCGCGTGCGGAGTAGCGGTAGCCCGACGCCCGCTCCGCGTCGATCGCCACCGGGCCGGTGCCTGAGCGCAGCTGGTCGACGGTCTTGGCCAGCGCCTCCTCGGTGTCGATCACCGCGGTGAGGCCGTCCCGGAGCTCGAGCAGCGGAGCAGGCGGGGCCTCAGGCTCCTCGGGCGTCTGCGCCGTACCGGGGGTCTGGGGTGCTTCGTCGGTCATCAGCCGCGGCCACGCTGTCCTCGTCGGCTCGGCATCGAGGTGACCCCCTCGGGGACCGGCGGAAGCCCGGAGGCGGTGCAGAGCAGCTCCGCCCAGGCCTCGACGTGCGGCCCGAGGTCGAGCGGGCTGCCGAGAAGGCCCGCTGCCGGGGTCAGGGGTTCGGGGAGGGGGGTCCAGGAGGCCCGGATCTCGAGCTGGGCGGTCGCCTCCTCGTCGGCCATCGAGCCGAAGCTCTCCGACGAGACCTTGGTGACCGTCCCCGACGGCGCGCCGTAGTGGGCGCCGTGGGCGGCGAGCGCCTCGGTGAGCCAGGACCAGCCGACCTCGCCGAGCAGCGGGTCGTTGGCCATCTCGGGGTCGATCTCCGCGCGGGCGTAGGCCACGCACCGGAACGTGCCCTCCCAGGCGTCGTTGCCGGCGGGGTCGTGCAGCAGCACGATGCGGCCGGTGCCGACGTCCTCGCCGTCCACGGTGACGTCGGCGGAGAGCGCCGAGGCGTACGGCGCGATGCGCTGCGGGGCGGGCATCTCCTCGCAGAAGATCTCCGGGCGCAGCCGGGCGGCGCGCATCTGCGCGACGGCGACCCGGAACTCCTCGGGGAAGGCGGAGGGGTCCACACGAGGTTCTTGACGTGCGGCCATGACCTCACAGTAGGCCGGATTCCGGCAGGCAGTCGCCCGACACGCGGCCTGACCTGGGAAGATCGACCCGTGACCAGCGCCTCGGAACCCCACCCGTCCCACCAGCCCCACCCCGACCTGGCCGGCTCGGCGTTCCTGCGGGCCGCCCGGGGCGAGCCGGGCCCGCACACGCCGGTGTGGTTCATGCGCCAGGCCGGCCGCTCCCTGCCGGAGTACCGCAAGGTCCGCGAGGGCGTCGCGATGCTCGACTCCTGCATGCGCCCCGACCTCGTCGTCGAGATCACCCTCCAGCCGGTCCGCCGCTACGGCGTCGACGCGGCGATCTTCTTCTCCGACATCGTGCTGCCGATGAAGGCGGTGGGCGTCGACCTCGACATCAAGCCCGGGGTGGGCCCGGTGGTCGCGAAGCCCGTGGAGACCCTCGCCGACGTCGCCGCGATCCCGGACCTGGAGCCGGGCCACGTCCCCTACATCACCGAGTCGGTGCGGACCCTGACCGCCGAGCTCGGCGGGACCCCGCTGATCGGGTTCGCGGGGGCGCCGTTCACGGTGGCCTCCTACCTCGTGGAGGGCGGTCCGTCGAAGGAGCACGCGAAGACCAAGGCGATGATGTTCGGCGCCCCCGACGTCTGGGACGCGCTGATGCGCAAGATCGCCACGATCTCCGCTGCCTACCTGCGCGTGCAGGTCGAGGCCGGCGCGTCGGCGGTGCAGCTGTTCGACTCCTGGGCCGGGGCGATGTCACCGGCCGACTACGCGCGCTACGTGATGCCCTACTCCGCCTCGGTGCTCGCGGCGGCCGGCGAGCTCGGGGTGCCGCGGATCCACTTCGGGGTCGGCACCGGCGAGCTGCTCGGCCTGATGGGGGAGGCCGGCGCCGACGTGGTGGGCGTGGACTGGCGGGTGCCGCTCGCGGACGGGATCCGTCGGGTCGGCGGACGCGTCGTACAAGGGAACCTCGACCCGTCCCTGGTGTTCGCGCCGACCGAGCTGATGCTCGGGCGGGCGGCCGAGGTGCTCGAGGCCGGCCGAGCGGCCCCCGGGCACATCTTCAACCTCGGTCACGGCGTGATGCCCTCGACCGACCCCGACCAGCTCGCCCGGCTCACCGACTTCGTCCACGAGACCACCGCCCGCTGACGCCTCCGGCCCGCCCCCTGAATACCAGGGGATGCCGGACTTCTGTCACTTCCCCCCGAATGCATTCCAGGGGAAGTAACAGATTCCCTACATACCCTGGTGTTCAGCAGCGGGCGGCGGGCCGGCGGGCTGCGCCGCGCGGTGGCGGAGCGTACGACGCACCAGCAGCCACACCGGCACGCCCACGAGCGCGAGCACGACCAGGAACGGCAGCACCGCACCGACCACGGTGAGCGCGACGATCCCGGCCGCCGTCAGCGCGTGCCAGCCGCTCTTCAGGCCGGCGAGGAACCCGGCGTCGTCCAGCGACCCCGGCGGCTCGACGTGCTTCGGCGGCACCGAGAGGTACAGCGAGATCGTCGACATCGAGGTCTGGTCGGCCAGGTAGTCCTGCTGGGCCTTCAGCGACTGCAGCTCCGACTCCCGCTGCGTGATCTGCTGCTCGAACCGGATCAGGTCCTCGAGGTTGGCCGCCTTGCGCTGGTAGGACTGCAGCCGGTCGAGGCTGTTCTGCAGCGTCTGCACCCGCTCGTCGACGTCGATGACCTGCGTGGTGACGTCCTTGGCCGCCGAGTCCGAGTGCTGCACCTTGCCGAGGTCGGCGAGCTCGGTCATCGCGGTGTCGAACCTGTCGACCGGCACCCGCAGCACCAGCGTCGACCGCTTCAGGTCGCCCTGCCGGTCGTGGGTGCTGCGCTCGCTGTCGACGGTCCCGCCGAGGCTCACCAGCAGGCCGTCGACCTTCGCGCGGGTGGCGTCGAGGTCCTTGGCGGTCAGCGCGATCTCGCCGGTCTTGATCACCGAGCGCACCGTCACGACGGTCCGGTTGGCCGCCGGCCCGCCCTTGTCGCCGAGCTCCGGCGCATCGGCCGGCCCGGCGACATCCCCGGAGCCGCCCGCCGCGCCACCCGCCGCCCCTTCGGGCACGGCGCCGTTGTCCGAGGCGGCGCTCATCGAGTCGGCGCCACCGCCACCGCTGCACGCCGCGGTGAGCACGAGCAGGGCGGTCGCGGCGCCGGCGGCGGCCACCCGGGTCAGCTGTCTGGTCATGGCGGTGTGACGCACCCCATGCCCGTCCGGTTCCGCCCGGGTGGCGGGTAGTTGCGGGTGTTTGCGAATCTGTTACCTGTGACCCGTCGCCCCGCCACCACCGCGCCGCCGCACGTGGTCGTCGTCGGCGGAGGGATCGCCGGGGTCGCGGCCGCGGAGTCGGTACGCCGGCAGCGGCCCGACGTCGAGGTGACGATCCTCGAGGCGTCCCCACGGCTCGGCGGCAAGCTCGCGCTCGCCGAGGTCGCCGGGGTCACCGTCGACGTCGGCGCCGAGGCGATGCTGAACCGGCGCCCGGAGGCAGTCGACCTGGCCCGCCGCGCCGGGCTCGGCGAGGCACTGGTCCACCCGGCCACGATCGCCGCCAACCTGTGGAACCGCGGCCGGATCGTGCCGATGCCCCGCACGCTGATGGGCGTCCCGACCGACGCCCGGGCGCTCGCCGAGAGCGGCGTGATCTCCAAGGCGGGCCTGGCCCGCGCCGCCATGGACGCCGTGCTGCCGGCCACCCGGCTCGACGACCGCGACGTCAGCGTCGGCTGGCTCGTCGAGGAGCGCTTCGGCCGCGAGGTCGTCGACCGGCTGGTCGAGCCGCTGCTCGGTGGGGTCTACGCCGGCCACGCCCGCGAGATCTCGGCCCGAGCGGCCGTGCCGCAGGTCGTCGCGCTGCTCGACCGGGACAAGTCGATGCTCCGCGCCGCCGCGGCGGCCACCCGGGCCACCTCGGACGTGCCCGTGTTCGCCGGTCTCGCCGGCGGCATGGGCCGGCTGCCGGCAGCGGTCGCGGAAGCGAGCGGAGCCGTCGTACGCACCGGCGCCACGGTCCGCGACCTGGCTCGCGCCGCCGAGGGCGGGTGGAACCTGGTCGTCGGGTCGACCCGCGACGCCGAGGTCGTGCACGCCGACGCGGTCGTCCTCGCCACGTCGGCCCGGCCTACCGGGCGGCTGCTGTCCGACGTCGTCCCGGACGCCGCCCTCGAGCTGGCCCGGATCGAGTACGCGTCGATGGCCGTGATCACGCTGGCGTTCCGGGCCCGCGACCTGCCCGCCACCGAGGGCTCGGGCTTCCTGGTGCCGCCCGTCGACGGCCGCACGGTCAAGGCCGCGACGTACTCCTTCGCCAAGTGGGACTGGGTCCGCGAGGCCGGCCGCGACGTCGATGGCGAGGACCTGCTCCTGCTGCGCACCTCCATCGGCCGCCACCGCGAGGAGTCGGTGCTCCAGGTCGACGACGCCGCGCTGGTGTCCGTCGCGCTCGACGACCTCTCCGACGCGATCGGCCTGTGCGTCCGGCCGGTCGACAGCCACGTCCAGCGGTGGGGCGGCGGGCTGCCGCAGTACGCCGTCGGCCACCTCGACAGGGTCCGCAACATCCGGACCGCCGTCGCGAAGGTCCCCGGCCTGGCCGTGTGCGGCGCGGCGTACGACGGGCTCGGCATCCCGGCCTGCATCGCCTCCGCCGAGCTGGCCGCCACCCAGGTCCTCGACGCCTTGTCCCCGAGAGGAGAATGACCCCATGAGCGAGACCCCCACCAAGCCGAAGGCACGCGACCTCAACCAGGTGATCCGCTACACGATGTGGTCGGTGTTCCACCTGCGCGACGTGATCGGCGAGGACGACCGCGCCGCGGAGGCCAACGAGGTCGAGAAGCTCTTCGAGACGCTGGCCGCCGAGGACGTGACGATCCGCGGGCTGTACGACGTGTCCGGGCTGCGCGCCGACGCCGAGCTGATGATCTGGTGGCACGCCGAGACCGCCGACGCGCTCCAGGACGCCTACCACCGGTTCCGCCGCACGGCGTTCGGGTCGCGGCTCGAGCCGGTCTGGTCGCAGATGGCGCTGCACCGGCCCGCGGAGTTCAACAAGGGGCACATCCCGGCGTTCCTGGCCGACGAGGAGCCGCGTCAGTACGTCTGCGTCTACCCGTTCGTGCGCTCCTACGAGTGGTACCTCCTCGAGGACGCCGAGCGGCGCCGGCTGCTCGCCGAGCACGGAATGATGGCGCGCGAGTACCCCGACGTCCGGGCCAACACGGTGTCGTCCTTCGCGCTCGGGGACTACGAGTGGATGCTCGCGTTCGAGGCCGACGAGCTCTACCGCATCGTCGACCTGATGCGGCACCTGCGCGGCTCGGAGACCCGGCGGCACGTCCGCGAGGAGGTCCCGTTCTACACCGGCCGCCGCCGGACGCCGACCGAGCTGATCACGGACCTGCCGTAGCGGAACCCCGGCCGTCGTCCGGTTCGACCCAGGAGCATTTCCGGCACCAGGTGCCGACGATCCTCCTAGGTCGGTGTCGGAACCCCGGCGCGCGCCCACGCGTCCCACTAGCCTCAGCATCAGGACGGGCGGAGGGGCGACAAGGTGATCGGTCTGGTGTGCGTGCCGGGCTCCTGGTCGTCGCGCTCTGCACGGCCGCCTGCGGGCCGACGGGCGCCGGGACCCCGAGCGCATCCGGCCCCTCGTCGAGCGGTCCCGGTTCCGCGGAGAGCCCGAGCGGCTGGTGGAGCGGCGGCCCGGCCGACGAGCAGCCGCGGTACCGCGGCATCGGCACCGTCCTCGACGCGGGCGACGGACCCGAGCTGTGCCTCGGCCCGATCATGACCTCGCTGCCGCCCCGGTGCAGCGGCCCGAAGCTGGTCGGCTGGACGTGGGACGGCATCGAGTCCGAGCACCGTGCTGGCACGCGCTGGACCGGGCCGGAGTACCTCGTCACCGGCACGTTCGAGCCGCGGACCCGAACCCTCACGCTCATCGAGCCGCCCGTGCGCAGCGACGAGTACGACGGGCCGTGGTTGACTCGGTCCTACGACGAGGACCGGTCCTCCGCCACCCCGTGCCCCGAGCCGGCCGGCGGCTGGCGTCCCGTCGACCCGGCGCGGACCAGTGACCACACCCTGCAGCAGGTGGCCTGGGCCGCCGAGCGGCTCGACGGGTTCGCCGAGCTGTGGTGGGACCAGTCGATCAATCCGGCCCACGACGACCCGGACGCGGACCCGGGCGCGATGAACGATCCCGCGAAGCTGGTCGTGAACGTGCGCTTGGTCGGCGACGTCGTCGCCGCGGAGCAGCAGCTGCGCGAGGTCTGGGGTGGCGCGCTGTGCGTCACGCAGGCGTCGCGGACCGCCGTGGAGCTGCGCCGGATCCAGAACCAGGTCGCGCGGACGTCGGGGATGTTCAGCGCGTCGGCCAGCCACGACGTGGTCGACCTCGACGTGGAGTTCGACGACGGCTCGCTGCAGCGGCGGTTCGACGAGGAGTACGGCGAGGGCGTCGTACGCGTGCACTCGGCCCTGTTCCCGCTCAGTCCGGGGGACTGACCGTCCGCGCGAGGGCGGCGGCTCGCTCGGAGGCGAGCACGTCCTCGAGCTGGATCGGCTTCTCGTCCGGCCCGGCCAGCGGGACCCGCCAGTTCGGGTACTCGTTGTGCGTGCCGGGCTGGTTCTGGGTCCGCCGGTCGCCGACGGCGTCGGTCAGCGCCACGTTGCGCAGCCGCGACGGCGTCAGGGTCAGGTAGGCGTGCAGCGCGGTGACGGTGTCCTCGATGTCCGCGCCGTCGGCGAGCAGGCCTCGCGAGCGCAGCTCCGACAGCCAGGCCTCCCGGTCGGCGACGTCGGCGGCGAGCTCCTCCTCGACCGGCCGGCTCAGCAGGCCCAGAGAGTCGCGCAGCCGGACGTGGTCGCCGGCGAGGTAGCCCGCCGACGGCGGCAGGTCGTGCGTCGTGACCGAGGCCATGCACAGCTCGCGCCAGCGTTCTGCGGGAAGTGGGCGCCCCTCGCCGTCACGCTCGAACCACAGGATCGACGTGCCGAGCACACCGCGGGAGCGCAGGAAGTCGCGTGCGGACGGCTCCACGACGCCCAGGTCCTCGCCGACCACCACGGCACCGGCGCGCTGCGCCTCGAGCGCCAGCACGCCGATCATCGCCTCGTGGTCGTAGCGCA
>JBQCEF010000075.1:0-3961 GCA_051960495.1 Nocardioides sp.
GGCCGACACCAGCCCGGTGGCGACCGGCGGTGCCGCGTCGCTGCGGGCCGCCGGCGTCGACGTCGAGGGCGGCCTGCTCGCTAAGGAGGCGCGCGCGCTCAACCGGGTGTGGTCGTTCGCGGTCGAGCACGGCAGGCCGTTCGTCACCTGGAAGTTCGCCACCACGCTCGACGGGCGCAGCGCCGCGGCCGACGGCACCTCGCGGTGGGTGAGCTCGCCGGCCGCCCGGCGCGACACCCCCCGCCTCCGCGCGCTCTGCGACGCGATCCTGGTCGGGACCGGCACGGTGCTGGTCGACGACCCGCAGCTGACCGTCCGCGACGAGGACGACCGGCCGCTGCCCCGCGAGCAGCAGCTGCTCCGCGCGGTCATGGGCCTGCGCGAGGTCCCGGGCGACCGGCACGTGCTCGACGACGCGGCGGAGACCGTCGTACTCGCGACCCGCGACCCCCACGAGGCGCTGGCTGCGCTGCACGCGCGCGGTCGCCAGCACGTCTTCCTCGAGGGCGGTCCGACGCTCGCCGCCGCGTTCCTCGGCGCCGGGCTGGTCGACGAGGTCGTGACCTACGTGGCACCGATGCTGCTCGGTGCCGGCCGCAGCGCGGTGGCGGACCTCGGCATCGGCACGATCGGCGACGCCCTGCGCCTCGACGTCCGTGACGTGACCGTGCTCGGCGAGGGTGTGGAGACCAACGTGCGGATGACCATGACCCCAGTAGAGGCAGGAGCCTGAATGTTCACCGGAATCGTCGAGGAGCTCGGCGTCGTCGAGGGCATCGAGGAGCAGGAGGACGCGATCCGGCTGACCGTGCGCGGCCCGCTCGTGATCACCGACGCCAGGCTCGGCGACTCGATCTCGGTCAACGGCTGCTGCCTCACCGTGGCCGAGAAGGACGGCGACACCTGGACCGCCGACGTCATGCAGGAGACGCTCGACAAGACCTCGCTCGGCGGGCTCGAGCCGGGGTCGCGGGTCAACCTCGAGCGCGCCGTCACCCCCGCCACCCGGCTCGGCGGGCACATGGTCCAGGGCCACGTCGACGGCACCGGCCAGATCCTCGGCCGGGCCCGCAGCGAGCACTGGGAGATGGTCGAGGTGTCGCTGCCGGCCGAGCTGGCGCGCTACCTGGTCGACAAGGGGTCGATCACCGTCGACGGCGTCTCGCTGACGGTCGTGCAGGTGGGGGAGCGGTCGTTCACCGTCTCGCTGATCCCCGAGACGCTGGCCCGCACCACCCTCGGCCTCAAGCAGGCCGGGGAACGCGTCAACCTCGAGGTGGACGTGATCGCGAAGTACGTCGAGCGGCTGATGGAGGCACGCGCATGAACCCGGTCCAGTGGCTGCTCGAGGGCACCATCGACATCCCCGCCTGGTCGGTGTTCGGGGCGTCGGTCCCGGCCAGCGCCATCCTCGTCCGCGAGGTGGTCGGCAACGGCTTCGGCCTGGCCAGCGCGATCGGCGGGATGCGCCGCCGGGTGTGGGCGTGGCCGGTCGGCATCGTGGGCAACCTCGTGCTGTTCACGGTGTTCGTCGGCGGCGTGCTGGACAAGCCGCAGGCCCACGACCTGTGGGGCCAGGCCGGCCGGCAGGTGTTCTTCCTGGCCGTCTCGGTCTACGGCTGGTGGCGGTGGCGGCGCAGCCAGGCGGCCGGCGTGACCGCCGACGCGGGGGCGATCACCCCGCGGTGGGCCGGCGCGTCGGGCTGGGCGCAGCTGCTCGGCTTCGCCGTGGTCGGCACGGTCGTCTTCTACTTCGTGCTGCGCGCGCTCGGCTCGTGGGGCCCGCTGGCGGACGCCTGGATCCTCACCGGCTCGATCCTCGCCACCTACGGCATGGCGCGGGGCTGGAACGAGTTCTGGCTGGTGTGGATCGCGGTGGACGTGGTCGGCGTCCCGCTGCTCTTCCGGGCCGGGTACTACCCCTCGGCGGTGCTCTACCTGGTCTACGGCGCGTTCTGCGTCGCCGGGTTCGTGGCCTGGCTGCGGGCGCAGCGAGCCCTCGAGGGACCGGCACCGGAGCCCGACGAACGCGAGAAGGTCGCCGCATGAGTGCACCCAAGGTCCGGCTCGACCGGGTGGAGGACGCGGTCGCCGCGATCGCCGCCGGCCGCGCAGTTGTCGTCGTCGACGACGAGGAGCGCGAGAACGAGGGCGATCTGATCTTCGCGGCGAGCAAGGCGACGCCCGAGCTGATGGCGTTCACGATCCGCTACAGCTCCGGCGTGATCTGCGCGCCGATGCTCGCCGAGACCCTGGACCGGCTCGGCATCCCGCTGATGACCCCGCACAACCGCGACCGGTACCGCACGGCGTACACCGTCTCCGTCGACGCCCGCGACGGCGTGAGCACCGGGATCTCCGCGGCCGACCGGGCGCACACGGTCCGGGTCCTCAACGACTCCGCGACCGAGCCGTTCGAGATCACGCAGCCCGGCCACGTCTTCCCGCTGCGCTACACCGAGGGTGGCGTGCTGGTGCGCCCCGGCCACACCGAGGCCGCGGTCGACCTCGCCCGGATGGCCGGCCTCACGCCGGCGGGGGTGATCTCCGAGATCGTCAACGACGACGGGACGATGAAGCGCGGCCCGCAGCTACGCGAGTTCGCCGACGAGCACGGCCTGATGATGATCTCGATCGAGGACCTGATCCACTACCGGCGCCGGCACGAGACCCACGTGGAGCGGGCCGCGGAGACCCGGCTGCCCACGCGCGCCGGTGACTTCACGGCGTACGGCTACCGGATCACCATCGACGACTCCGAGCACGTCGCGCTCGTGCACGGCGACCTCGGCGACGGCGAGGACGTGCTGACCCGGGTGCACTCGGAGTGCCTGACCGGCGACGTGTTCGGCTCCCACCGCTGCGACTGCGGCCCCCAGCTCGAGGAGGCGATGGAGCGCATCGTCAAGCAGGGCAGGGGCGTCGTGGTCTACCTCCGCGGCCACGAGGGGCGCGGGATCGGGCTGGTCGCCAAGCTGCAGGCCTACCAGCTCCAGGACGGCGGCCGTGACACCGTCGACGCCAACCTCGACCTGGGCTTGCCCGCCGACGCCCGCCACTACGGCACGGCCACGCAGATCCTGCGCGACCTCGGGGTGCGCTCGGCGCGGCTGCTGACGAACAACCCGGACAAGGTCACCAGCCTCGAGGAGTACGGCGTACCCGTCAGCGAGCGCGTGCCGCTCACGCCCCACCCCAACGACCACAACATCGGCTACCTGCTGACCAAGCGCGACCGGATGGGCCACCACCTGCCCGGCCTGGTCGAGCCGCACGAGCCGACCGTGACGACCGAGCCGACCGCCCCCGAAGGAGGCACCCGATGAGCGGGACCGGAAGCCCCACCGACCAGCCGATCGACTGCCACGACCTGCGCGTCGCCGTGGTCGCCGCCAGCTGGCACCAGCAGGTGATGGACGGTCTGGTCGCCGGCGCGAAGCGGGCGCTGGACGCCTACCAGGTCGAGGCGCCCGCCCTGGTCCGCGTGCCCGGCTCGTTCGAGCTGCCGGTCGTCGCTGCGGCGCTGGCCGAGCAGGGCTACGACGCGGTCGTGGCGCTCGGGGTGGTCATCCGGGGCGGCACCCCACACTTCGACTACGTCTGCTCGGCGGCCACCGACGGGCTGAACCGGGTCGCCCTCGACTCCGGCACCGCGGTCGGCTTCGGCCTGCTCACCTGCGACACCGAGGAGCAGGCGGTGGACCGGGCCGGGCTCGAGGGCTCCTCGGAGGACAAGGGCTACGAGGCGACCGCGGCCGCGCTGGTCACCGCGACCTGCCTGCGCAAGATCCGCCGGGGCTACGAGGACGACCCGCGCATGTGAGACGGCGGCGGCACCGGGCCGGCGGGCACGCCGTACCCTTGAGCAGTCCTGCGAGGACCACACGGAAAGCAAGCGGATGAAGACGTTCGAGGAGCTCTGGACCGAGCTCAACGAGAAGGCACAGACCCGACCCGAGGG
>JBQCEF010000076.1:0-4948 GCA_051960495.1 Nocardioides sp.
GACCGGCTCGGCGCGCTGCCGCCGGTGGAGAGCTTCAGCGCCTCCTCCGGGCTCGGCGTCGCCGGCGTGGTCGAGGGCCACGCGGTCGTCGCGGGCCGGATCGGCTGGCTGGCCTCGGAGTGGAGCCAGCCGCTCGGCGAGGAGCTCGCCCGGCGGGTCGCCGAGGCCGAGGAGCGCGGGCAGACCGTCGTCGCCGTCGGCTGGGACGGCGCCGCGCGCGGGGCCGTCGTCACCTCCGACACCCTCAAGCCGACCAGCGTGCAGGCCGTCGCCGAGCTGAAGGAGCTCGGGCTGCGCCCGGTCCTGCTCACCGGTGACAACGAGCGTGCCGCCCGCGCCGTCGCGGCCGAGGTCGGCATCGACGAGGTCATCGCCGAGGTGATGCCCGCCGACAAGGTCGCCGTCGTACAACGGCTGCGCGAGGAGGGCCGCACCGTCGCGATGGTGGGCGACGGCACGAACGACGCCGCCGCACTCGCCGCCTCCGACCTCGGGATCAGCATGGGCACCGGCACGGACGTCGCGATCGAGGCCTCCGACCTCACGCTCGTGCGCGGCGACCTGCGCGCCGCCGTCGACGCGATCCGGCTGTCCCGCCGGACGCTGGGCACGATCAAGGGCAACCTGTTCTGGGCGTTCGCCTACAACGTCGCGGCGCTGCCGCTGGCGGCCCTCGGCCTGCTCAACCCGCTGATCGCCGGCGCCGCGATGGCGTTCTCGTCGGTGTTCGTGGTGAGCAACAGCCTGCGGCTGCGCCGCTTCCAGGCGGCGTCCGCGGGGCGGGTGGCCTCGTAGGTACGGGCCCGTCCGGCCCCGCCAGCCCCGCCGGCCCCGCCCGGCCTGGTCAGGACTCGGTGGCGAGCTCCTGGAACAACGTCAGCTGCAGGTCGGCGGGTCCCCGGAGCCGGGAGTTCAAGGAGTCCCACGGCGTGCGGGTCGGGGGCGCCACCAGCTCCGCGCCGGCCTCGACCAGGTCGTCGGTCGCGTGCTCGACGTCGGCCACCTCGAAGGCGACGCGCAGGTGCGGGCTGACCCGGCGGCCGACCTCGACCTGGTCGATCATGTCGACCTGGGCGGGGTTGGACAGCTCCAGCGTCGCCCGTCCGACGTCGAGGATGGTGACCTTCTCGCCGGCGTCCCCGTGGACCTGGAGCTCGACCTCGGCGCCGAGAACGTCGCGGTAGAAGCGCAGCGCCTCCTCGTAGTCGGCGGCCTCGACCACGAGCCGCATCTGCAGGACGCGCTTGGCAGGTCGATCGTTCATGGTCTTGCTCCCGTCGTCGGCCATACCCGGTCACCCTGACCTGCCATGGCCGGGTAGAGGCCCAGACCCGCGGCCATGGTCGTTCCCGGTGACCGATTATGGCGCCCGTGCGCCCGTGCGCCCGTGCGCCCGTGCGCCCGTGCGCGCGGCGCGCGGGGTGTGGTGAGGTGGGGTGACAGCACGCACCAGCGATGAGAGGAGCCCGCGGTGGCCAACCGGCTCGCGAACGCGACGTCGCCGTACCTGCTGCAGCACCAGGACAACCCCGTCGACTGGTGGGAGTGGTCGCCCGAGGCGTTCGAGGACGCCCGGTCCAGCGGCCGCCCGGTGCTGCTGAGTGTCGGGTACGCCGCCTGCCACTGGTGCCACGTCATGGCGCACGAGTCGTTCGAGGACGAGGCGACCGCGGCGTACATGAACGAGCACTACGTGAACGTCAAGGTCGACCGCGAGGAGCGGCCCGACGTCGACGCGGTCTACATGCAGGCGACCACGGCGATGACCGGGCACGGCGGCTGGCCGATGACCGTGGTGCTCACCCCGGAGGGCGAGCCGTTCTTCGCCGGCACCTACTACCCCGACCAGCCCCGGCACGGGCAGCCCGCGTTCCGGCAGGTGCTCGAGGCGCTCGTGACGGCCTGGCGCGACCGGCGCGACGAGGTGGGCAAGGTGGCCGCGGAGGTCACCGAGCACCTGCGCGGCCAGGCCATGGCCGCAGGCGAGGACCCGATCGACGATGCGGTGCTGTCCGGCGCGGTGACCGCGCTGCTGCGTGACTTCGACGTCACCAACGGCGACTTCGGGGGTGCGCCGAAGTTCCCGCCGTCGATGGTGCTGGAGTTCCTGCTGCGGCACGCCGCACGCGTGGGCGCAGGGGAGACCAGCGGCGCGCAGGCGGCCACGATGGTCGACCAGACCTGCACCGCGATGGCCCGCGGCGGGATGTACGACCAGCTCGGCGGCGGCTTCACGCGCTACTCCGTCGACGCCGGCTGGGTGGTGCCGCACTTCGAGAAGATGCTCTACGACAACGCGCAGCTCCTCGGCGTCTACGCCCGGTGGTGGCGGCAGAGCGACGACCCGCTCGCGGCACGGGTCGCGCGCGAGACGGCCGACTTCATGCTCCGCGAGCTGCGCACCGCCGAGGGCGGGTTCGCCTCGGCGCTCGACGCCGACACGGAGGGCGAGGAGGGCCGCTTCTACGTCTGGACGCCTGCCGAGCTGGCCGAGGTGCTCGGCGCGGACGACGGGGCCTGGGCCGCCGAGCTGCTCGCGGTGACCGACCGCGGCACGTTCGAGCACGGCTCCTCCACGCTGCAGCTGCGGCGCGACCCCGACGACGGGGGTCGGTGGGTCCGGGTCCGCGAGGCGCTGCTGGAGGCCCGCTCGCGCCGGGTGCGCCCGGCCCGCGACGACAAGGTCGTCGCGGCCTGGAACGGGCTCGCGGTCGCGTCGCTCGCGGAGGCCGGCGTGCTGCTCGGCGAGCCGCGCTACGTCGACGCCGCGGCGGAGGCGGGCCGGCTGCTCGTCGGCCTGCACCTCGACGGCCGCGACCTGCGCCGGGTCTCCCGCGACGGCGTCGTGGGCCGGCACGCCGGGGTGCTCGAGGACTACGCCTGCGTGGCCGGCGGGTTCCTCGCGCTGCTGCAGGCGACCGGCGACGCGGCCTGGCTCGAGCACGCCCGCACGCTGCTCGACGTGGCGCTCGCCGACTTCGCCGCCGACGACGGCGGCTTTCACGACACCGCGCAGGACGCGGAGCGGCTCGTCGCCCGGCCCCGCGACCCGAGCGACAACGCGAGCCCCTCGGGGCAGTCCGCGCTCGTGCACGCCCTGCTCTCGTCCGCCGCGCTGACCGGATCCGGCCGCCACCGCGACGCCGCGGAGGCCGCGCTGCGGCAAGTGCGGGTGCTCGCCGAGCGGGTGCCGCGCTTCGCGGGGTGGTCGCTGGCCGCGGCGGAGGCCGCGCTCGCCGGACCGCTCGAGGTGGCGGTGGTCGGACCCGACGGGGACGCCGGGCGCGAGGAGCTGCTGCGGGTGGCCCGCCGGACGACGAGCCCGGGGGCTGTCGTGGTGGCGGGGGCGCCCGAGGGGTCCGGCCCGGAGGCGGCGGTGCCGCTGCTGGCCGGGCGCGGGCTGGTGGACGGGAGGGCGGCGGCCTACGTCTGCCGCGGCATGGTGTGCGACCGGCCGGTGACGACCGCCGCGGAGCTCGCCGGGCTGCTGGGCTGAGCGGTACGACGTACGGCCGGGCATGGCGAAGGGGAAGGCATCACGCCTTCCCCTTCACTGGTTCTCATTGCCTCTTCACGGCCCTTCGGGCTCGTGATGTGTACGTCTGGGGGACAGCAACAGCGACACCTCCAAACATCGGCGATGGAACTGATCTGGCTTCGACGTTACGCCCGGTTCGTTGCGGTGTCGAGACCTTCTGCCGGGGTGTCTCACCACGCGATCGGGGCCGCTCAGCGCAGCCGGTAGGTCATGATCGAGACCCCGACGTAGTGCACGACGAACGCCGCGATCGTCAGGGTGTGGAACACCTCGTGGAAGCCGAACCAGCGCGGTGACGGGTCGGGCCACTTGAAGCCGTAGACGAGCCCCCCGACGGTGTAGAGGCCGCCGCCGACGACGAGGCAGACGATGACGGCGGTGCTGGCTGCCGCGAAGAACGACGGCAGGTAGAACACCGCGGCCCAGCCCAGCGCGATGTAGATCGGCGTGTAGAGCCAGCGCGGGGCGCCGGTCCAGAACATCCGGAACAGGATGCCGAGCACCGCGCCGCCCCAGACCAGGGAGAGCAGCGTGGTGCGCTCCGAGCCCTCGAGCAGGCGGAGCGTGAACGGCGTGTAGGAGCCTGCGATGAGCAGGAAGATGCTCGAGTGGTCGAGCCGTCGCAGCCACAGGCCGGTGCGGGGCGACCAGTTGCCCCGGTGCATCGTCGCCGAGGCCGTGAACAGCGCCAGCGCCGAGGCCGCGAACACCGTCGAGCCGATCCGGGTCGAGGTGGTCGGCGACAGCACGATGAGCACGATGCCGGCCGCCAGGGCCAGCGGGGCGGTCGCGGCGTGCAGCCAGCCGCGCAGGTGGGGCTTGACCTCGTCGACGGCCTCACGCACGTGCTCGTGGATGCGCTCGGAGACCTCCGCGGCGGTGTGGTGCTCAACCTTTCTGGTCACGGCGCAACCGTAGCGGCGCGGACCACGGACGCACCCGGCGTGTCCGAGTAAGGTGGGTCACCGTGGCGGACTGGAAGCGGGGCGTACGACGGGTGCTCTACCCGGCCTACGAGGCACGGCTCCTGCGCCGGCTCCCCGCCGACAAGCTGCCCAAGCACGTCGGGGTCATGCTCGACGGCAACCGGCGCTGGGCCAAGGCGCTCGGCGAGGACACCGCCCACGGCTACCGGGCCGGCGCGGCCAACATCTCGCCGCTGCTCGGCTGGTGCGAGGAGGTCGGCGTCGAGGTGGTCACGCTGTGGCTGCTGTCCACCGACAACCTCAACCGCCCGCCCGAGCAGCTCACCGGCCTGCTCCAGATCATCGAGGACGTGGTCACCGAGCTGGTCGACGACCGGCGGTGGCGGATCAACCCGGTGGGTGCCCTCGACCTCCTGCCCGACCCGACCGCCCGGGTGCTCAAGGAGGCGGCGGCGGCCACGGAGCACTTACCGGGGATGCTGGT
>JBQCEF010000077.1:0-8283 GCA_051960495.1 Nocardioides sp.
AGCGCGTCGGCGTCGACCACGAACGGCCCGGCGGCCTTCTTGTTCGCGCGCCGCACGAGCGTCATCGCCTCGGCAGCGGCGGTGCCCTCGTCGAGCAGCGACGCGTTGGCCGTCGGCAGGCCGGTCAGGTCGCCGACCATGGTCTGGAAGTTCAGCAGCGCCTCGAGCCGGCCCTGGGAGATCTCCGGCTGGTAGGGCGTGTAGGCGGTGTACCAGCTGGGGTCCTCGAGCACGTTGCGACGGACCACCGCGGGGGTCAGCGTGCCGTGGTAGCCGAGCCCGATCATCGGCTCGAGCGGGTTGTTGGCGGCCGCGAGCGCGCGCAGCTCGCGCGCGGTCTGCTCCTCGGTGGCAGCGGCCGGCAGGGCGAGGTCGGTGCCCGAGCGGATCCCACCCGGCACCGCGGCGGCCATCAGGTCATCGAGCGAGTCGAAACCGAGCGCGGCGAGCATGGTGGCGCGGGCGTCCTGGTCCGGACCGATGTGCCGGTCGGTGAACGGCCGGGCCGCGTCGAGCTGGGACAACGTGGGGTGGTCGGACAACGGAGGCTCCTGCGGGGTCGGACGTGCCGGTTCAGGTGGCCTCCCCCTCTGTCGGCGCTCCGGCGCGAGCCGGACGGCGCTTCCACAGTTGCCTGTCCCGCACGGTCCTGGCGCCTGAGAGGTTCCGGGGAGGATTTGCCCCTTCGGCGCTCCGCTCGCGGCGAAGACTCTCCCGCGCGGTGTCAACAGCGGGGCCCACGCTACACCAGCGGCGGTCGGCCGGAACGGCACGAGCCGCCGGCCCGGACAGGGTCGGCGGCTCGAGAGGACGCAGGAGTGGGGCTTGCTCAGCCGGTCATCCGGGCCCGGCGGCGGGCGGCGAGCTCGTCGCTGTCGCTGTCGGCGGCGTCGTCGGCGGCGCGCTCGCTGGGCAGCTCGGCGAGCGACCCCTCGATCTCGCGCCACACCCCACCGATCGCGATGCCGAACACGCCCTGACCGCCCTGGAGGAGGTCGATGACCTCGTCGTTGCTGGTGCACTCGTAGACGCTGGCGCCGTCGCTCATCAGCGTCACGCGGGTCAGGTCGTCGGTGCCGCGCTTGCGCAGGTGCTGGACGGCGGTGCGGATCTGCTGCAGCGAGATGCCGGCGTCGAGCAGCCGCTTGATGACCTTGAGCAGCAGGATGTCACGGAAGCTGTAGAGGCGCTGCGTGCCCGAGCCGGTCGCACCGCGGACGCTGGGCTCGACCAGGCCGGTGCGGGCCCAGTAGTCGAGCTGGCGGTAGGTGATGCCGGCGGCGTTGCAGGCGGTCGGACCGCGGTAGCCGGTGTCCTTGGGCAGCGGCGAGACGTCGTCGTCGAAGAGCAGTCCCTGCTCGTCCGCGGCCTCCGCAGCCTCGTGGGCCGCGGTGGCGTCCGCCTGGTTCGCGGCCTTGTCGCCGATGCCTGTCACGGTTGACCTCCGTCGTCCTCTTCGCTCTGCCTGTCGCTCCGAGGGGGAAGCCGCGGCCCTCCGGGTGGAGAACAACGGTGGAGTTACAGCGAAGACACTCCCCAAGGTAAGCCTCACGGTGAGGGTGGTCAACGACGTCGGGGACTCTTCGTCGGCGTGTCGCAACCCTCAACCTCAGCTTGAGAGTGAAGGTTGCCGAGCCGTCAGGGCTTGGACTCGAAGTCCTCGGGGGTGACGTGGTCGAGGAACTCGCGGAACTTCTCGACCTCGTCCTCCTGCTCGTCGGGCACCTCGAGGCCGGCCTCGTCGAGCACGTCCTCGGCGCACACGATCCGGCTCCCGGTCCGCAGGGCCAGCGCGATGGAGTCCGACGGACGCGCGCTCACCTCGACCCCGGAGGCGAAGACGAGGGTGGCGTAGAAGATGCCGTCCTTCATCTCGGTGATCTGCACCTCGGTGAGGTCGTTGCCGGTCGCGGCGAGCAGGTCCTTCATCAGGTCGTGCGTCAGCGGCCGCGGTGGCACCACGCCCTGCTGGGCGAAGGCGATCGCCGTCGCCTCCACCGCACCGATCCAGATGGGCAGGTAGCGGTCCCCCGCCACCTCCCGGAGCAGGACGATGGGCTGGTTGGAGGGCATCTCCACCCGGACACCGATCACGTCGACTTCTCGCACTCCTTCACCCTACTCCGGGGCCGGGCACGGTTCCGAGGGGTCAGCGTCCCGAGTTCAGACCGGTCTTCACCAGCGCCGCGTGCAGCCGCACCGAGAGCGCTGCGAGCTGGCGAACGGCCTCCTCGCTACGCGCCTGCGAGCCGGGGTCGCGCTGGCCGCGCAGCGGCGCGACCGCCTGCTCCACGAGCCCGACCTCGCGGTCGGCCGCGGTCTTGAACGCGCGCAGGTGCCGGGGCTCGAGCCCGTACGCCGCCAGCTCGCCGGCCGCCTTGGCGATCACGAGGGCGTCGCCGTCGAAGTGCTTGGAGCCCGGTCGCATCCGGACCATGCCGAAGGCGACGAGCTGGTCGACGAGCTCCTCGTCGATCCCGGCTGCCTCCACGAGCTCGCGCTTGGACAGCCGCAGCTCCGGGCCGCCCGTGGCGAACGCCTCCGGGGACGGCATCCCGTCACCGGAGAGCACCACCCGTGGCACCTGCGGTCCGGTCGTGGGCAGGGCCGGCGGCTCGAGGCCGCGGTCCATCGCGTCGAGGTGCTCGCGGATCACCTTCAGCGGGAGGTAGTGCTCGCGCTGGGCCACCAGGACGTAGCGCAGCCGCTCGACGTCCTGTGCGGAGAACTTGCGGTAGCCGGCCGGCGTCCGCTCGGGCTCGACGAGCCCCTCGGACTCCAGGTAGCGGATCTTGGAGATGTTGAGCCCCGGAAAGTCCGGGCGGAGCTGCTCGAGAACCTCGCCGATGCTGATGCGTGCCCGCCCGGCGGTGGCGGCGTTCCTCACCGGCGGCTGCCTGCTCCTGCGTGGCTGGCGAAGTAGACCAGCCGGTACTTGCCGATCTGCACCTCGTCTCCGCCCTGGAGCGCCACCTCGTCGATCCGGTCGCGATTGACGTAGGTCCCGTTCAGCGAGCCGACGTCGGCGACGGTGTAGCCCTCGGGACCGCGGCGGAACTCGGCGTGCCGGCGCGAGACCGTCACGTCGTCGAGGAAGATCTCGCTGTCCGGGTGGCGGCCGGCCGCCACCACGTCGGTGTCGAGCAGGAAGCGGCTGCCGGCCGACGGGCCCCGCTGCACGACCAGCAGCGCGCTGCCCGGCGGCAGCGCGTCGACCGCGGCCGCGTCGGAGTCGTTGAGCGACCGCTCCTCACGGTGCTCCCCCTCCTTGACGGGCGCGCCGAAGGTGATCGTCGAGGTGCTCTCCACCGCCGACTCGCCGGCCCCGGGCGCGGCGGCCGCGGCAGGCGCAGCCTCGCCGATCCGGGTCCCGCACTGCGAGCAGAACCTTGCGTCGTCGGGGTTCTGGTGTCCGCACTGGGTGCAGAACGGCATCGAGGCCTCCCGTGGAGCGTCGGTCGGGGCGTTGCAACTCTCAACCGGGGGTCGAGGTTGATGGTTCACCGCGAACCTACCAGGGCGGCAGGCACGCGCAAACGTCAATCTAGGAGACGGATGCCTGGTACGACGCCGCGTCCATCAGACCGTCGACGGCGGAGGCGTCGGAGGGCACGACCTCGAACAGCCAGCCCGAGCCGTAGGGGTCGGAGTTCACCAGCTCCGGGGACCCGTCGAGCGCCTCGTTGCGGGCGACGACCTTGCCGGAGACCGGTGCGTAGATGTCGCTGACCGACTTGGTGGACTCCAGCTCCCCGACCGCGGTGCCCGCCTCCACGTCGGCGCCGACCTCCGGGAGCGAGGCGAACACGATGTCGCCGAGCGCGTCCTGGGCGAAGTCGGTGATGCCGACGCGCACGGACCCCTCGGCCTCGCCGGGAGAGCGCACCCACTCGTGCTCGCTGGTGTACTTCAGGTCCTCGGGATACACGTCTCGACGCTCCTTGGTGACTTGCGATGACTCGACGGCCCCGGTCGTGCGACCGGCGGATGCTGGGCAGGCTACTCGGTGGGGACCGGTTCGGCGTAGCGGGTCGGAGCGGGCTCGCGCACCGTGGTGATCTCGACGCTGTCGGCCTCGCTGATGGTGACCTTGCCGCCGCGCCGCTCGATCTCGTCGGTGAAACCCTGGGCGATGTCGAGCGCGGTCGCGAGGTCGTGCGCCGAGCCGATCGCCTCGATCACGTACGGCGCCGCGATCCGCTCGCCGTCGGCGATCACGCCACCGTTCGGTCCGTCCCGCAGCGCCGTCTGTGCCACGACCCGGACCGTGTCGTTGAGCTCGATCGCCTCGGCACCCGCGTCGCGCAGCTCCTGGATCCCGTTGATCAGGCTGTCGCTGCCGACCGCACCGGTCGGGTCCGCGACCTCGATCCGGACACCAGGACCGATGGCCGGCAGGGTCCCGGCCAGGATGCCGTACTGCTCCGCCTGCTGCCGGGCCTGCTCCAACGCGGTGCGCCTGGCCTCGGTGTCGTTGAGCAGCGAGTTCCGGGTGGCGACGAGGTCCGCGATCTCGTTCTCGGTGCGTTGGGAGGCCAGCGACAGGGAGTTGATCAGCGCCACCAGCTCGTCCTGGCTCGCGCCGACGTACGCGGTGTTCTGGTTCTGGGACTTCACCTGGGTGACGGCGGCGAAGCCGAGCACGGCGAGCAGCACCGCGGCCACGACCTGGCCACGGTTGGGCGGCGTGCGAAGCGCCCGGACGAGGCGGGTGCGGCCGTCCTCGGCCGGGGCGGGCGTCGGGTCCTGCTCAGGCATGGAACAAGTGTCGCCGGATGGCCGCGACGTTGGAGAAGATGCGGATGCCGAGCACCACGATGACGCCCGTCGAGAGCTGGCCGCCGACACCGAGCTGGTTGCCCAGGTAGACGATGAGCGCGGCGATGAGCACGTTGCTGACGAACGAGACCACGAAGACCTTGTCGTCGAAGATCCCGTCGAGGAAGGCGCGCAACGCACCGAACACCGCGTCGAGCGCGGCGACGACCGCGATCGGGAGGTACTCCTGCAACCAGAACGGCACCGTCGGCTGCAGCACCAGGCCGAGGAGCACGCCCAGCACGAGCCCGAGACCGGCGATCATCGCAGGGTCTCCGGTGCGTGCGCGTGGCGCAGGGCGGTGCGTCGGGCCGCTGGCAAGGTGAGAGGCTCCTGGTCGGTGACGGTGTTGATCTCGAACTGCAAACCATAGAGGGCCTGCAGGTCGAGCCACCACTGGCCACCGGGTGTGTCGACGAAGCGGGCCGCCAGGTTGTCGGGGTTGCCGATCGCCTCGATCGTGTACGGCGGCGAGATCCGGTGGTAGTTCACCGTCATCACGCCGCCGGCGAGCCGGATCGCACTGAGGCTGGTGAGCCGCTCGCGGTTGATCGCGATCGCCTCGGCCCCCGACAGCCACAGCCCGTTGACCATCTTCTGCAGGTCCACGTCGAGGACCTGGTTGTCGTCACCGCTGACCGGCGGCCCGTCGTCGACCACGATGCGCACGCCGGGGCCGCGCGCGGCCGCGGCGCCGGTGATGAGCCCCAGCCGGCTCAACCGGGTCTGGAGCGCGCGACCCTCGGTCGTCGCCTGCAGGTAGACGCGTTGCAGGGCCTCGGTCTTCGAGCGCAGCGACCGCGCCCGGTCCCGCTCGTCCGCGAGGATCTGCTTGCGCGCCACCACCTGGTCGACGAGCGCGGCGTGGCGCGCGTCCGCGTCGGCCGCCCCCCGCTCGGTCTGGACCGCGGCGGTGGCCACCAGGAGGCCGAAGAGCGCCAGGACCACCAGCGCGGCGGTGCGCGGACGCGTCGACGGGGGTTCCGATCCCTCGGTGGTGCCCTGGCTCGCACGTGCGGCATTGGCCTGGGCGTAGTCCTCGTCGAGGGACGTCGCGGTCAGGTAGTTGAGCAGGCCCATCACCGCCTGCGGTGGCGGCGGGGTCCGGGGAGCGCGGTCAGCGGGCATCGAGCGTCGGTGCCCGGCGGTCGTGGTCGGCCAGCAGCTTGCGCACCTGCCAGGCGTAGAGCAGCCCGGCCCACCAGTACAGGCCCGTGCCCCAGATCGCGAACGCCCACCCGAACACCTTGGCGAGCAGGGCGAGGACGCCCGGGCCGTCACCGAGGAGCAGCAGCGGGAACGCGTAGAGCAGGTTGGCAGTGGCCGCCTTGCCCAGGAAGTTCACGTGCAGGGCGCTGTAGCCAAGCGTGCGCAGGAACGGCACCAGGCCCCAGAGGAACAGGTCGCGGGCGGGCAGCAGGATCGCCAGCCACCACGGGATGATGTCGCGGACGGCCAGCCCGACCACCGTGGACAAGATGTAGAGCCGGTCGGCCACCGGGTCGAGGATGGCCCCGACCTTCGAGGTCTGGTTGAGCCGGCGGGCCAGGTAGCCGTCGAGGTAGTCGCTGACGCCGGAGAGCATCAGGACCAGCAGCGCCCAGCCGTCCGCCTCGGGGACCAGGATCAGCCACAGGAACAGCGGCACCCCGGCGAGACGGACGATGCTGATGATGTTGGGAAGCGTCAGGACCTGGCGGTCGCTCGCCACCGTCGCGCCGCCCTGGCCGTCCACTGGTACCCCTCGCCTCACACCCCTGCCGGTCTGTCGTGAGTCACCCTAACCCGCCGGGCCAGGCGGAGCGGTCAGCTGCGGGGCAGGTTGCGCCCGCAGCGCGGGCAGTGGGCGCGGGCGCAGACGTCGAGCTGCTGGCCGCAGCTGCAGCTGACGGTGTGCTGGCCGCGGCTGCGCGTCATCGCCGGCCGGTTGTCGGTCTTGGTCTCGGTGCTGATCACGGGTCTCATCTCCTGCGTTCCCCTCGTGGTAACCATGGAACCGAGGAACGGACAAAACATGACGCCGAAACTCCGACAATGGCCTGAAGTGACTAGGAAAGTCCCCCCGTTCGGCACCCGGCCGTGGGACCGGCCCGCGAGGGTCAGGCCGCCCCGGGATCGGCTGCGCCGAGCAGCTGGTCGATGAGCCGCTGCAGCTCCTCCGGCGAGCGGCCGCCGAGCAGGTCCTCGAGACCGCCCAGCGCGCCGGCCCCGGATCCGCCGGAGACGCCGAGATCGCCGTCGCCCCTGGCGCGCTCCATCCAGCGGCGCCAGAGCCTGTCGAACTGCTGCCGCTCCCCCAGCGCCGAGCCCAGCGCGTCGCGCAGCTGCTCGGCGGAGGTCATGGTGAACGCGCGCTCGCGGGCGACCTGACCGAGTGCCGCCGCCACCTGGTCGGCGCCGTAGGCGTCCTCCAGCGCGAGGTAGAACGCGGCGGCCTTCCCGTAGATCACCCCGGCGTACTGGCCGGACGAGGCGAAGTCGTCGGTCGACCGGTCCGCGGGTGCGTCCTGGTCGCCGAGCATCCGCATCTGTTCATAGGCACTGTCGATCTGCGCCCGGCACGCGGCGTCGGCGTCGGGTGTGTCGCCGGCCCGGAGCACCAGGCAGGCGGAGTACTGCGCGAGCGGCTCGTCGACCACCGGGTCGAGCACCGAGTCGTTGCCGACCAGGATGTGCCACCACTCGTGGCCGACCTCGTGGGCGATCGTCCAGGGGCGCAGCGTGTCCAGCACGGCGCCGGTCTCGCCGCCGAGCAGACCGCCGAGCCCGTCCAGCCCTTCCAAGCCGTCCAGCCCGCCGAGCGAGCCCAGGTCGCCGAGGCCGGGAATGCCGCCGGCGAGCAACGTCGGCTCGATCCAGGTCGCTCCCGGCCACTCCATCCCGCCGACGCCCGACCCCAGCGGCGCGGAGACGATGTCGAACTCGCGCCACGGGTAGGCGACGAGCACGTCGGAGAGGGTGACGAGCGCGGCCTTCGTCTCGTCGAGGACGCCGGCCAGCTGGTCGGCGGCGTCCGCGGGGGCGTACGCCGTGACGGTCACCCCCGCCAAATCACCGGTGAGCTCGACCGAGCTGCTGCGGTAGTCCCGGAGCAGGCTGACGACCAGGTCGTTCATGCCGTAGCCCTCGGACACCACCCGGACGTGCCCGTCGGACACCTGCTTGGAGGCCACCCGAACGCCCCCGTCGACGACGGTCCATCCCTTCGGCACGGTCAGGTCGAGGCGGATGAGCGCGGCCGGGAAGTTCCCGATGTCACCGAACCCGGCCGGCTCCGGCTCGACGCTGTTGCCGGCGGGCACCCAGATCGGGAACCAGTGGCCGAGGTTCACCGCGTCACGGTGGCGCGACAGCAGGCCGACGTCCGCGGGGCCGCCCATGCCGCCGAGCGAGTCGAGCAAGCCGCCGCCCTCGTCGGCGAGCCCCAGCGTGTAGGAGAACGGGATCATCAGGTCCACCGTCGCC
>JBQCEF010000078.1:0-2359 GCA_051960495.1 Nocardioides sp.
CGTGGTAGGCCCCGGCGAACGCGAGCCGGTCGGAGTTGAGCTCGGCCAGCCGGGTCTGCGCAGCGACCGACTCGGCGGTGTAGGTCGGGTGGGAGTAGGTCATCTTCGCGATCACGTGCTCCGGGTCCGGGCCGGCCTCGGGGTTGAGCGTGACGAGCAGCGGGTCGGACTCGGGGTGCCCCTGGAGCCGGTTCATCCAGTAGGTGACCCGGGTGCGGTCGGTGAGCGTGTCGCAGTCCTCGAGCCGGTAGTTCCAGCTCGCCCGGCTGCGGGCGTGCTCGGGCAGCGCGGTGTCGTCGCGGTGCAGCCAGGCGACGTTGGTGGAGTAGCCGACCGTGCCGAGCAGCTCCTGCTCGAGGTCGCCGGCGTCGGTGAGCAGGGCGAGCGCGGTGTCGGCGTGGGTGGCGATCACGACCTTGTCGAAGGCGTGGTGCTCGTTGGGTCCGCCGGCTGCGGGGACCGTGTCGATCTCCACCGCCTCGGGCTTGCGGCTGATCCCGACCACCCGGGTGCCGGCGCGGACGACGTCGAGGCGCTCGGTGATCGCGGAGACGTAGGAGCGCGACCCGCCGATCACGGTGTGCCAGGTCGGCGCGTCGCCGAGCGTGAGGAAGCCGTGGTGGCGCAGGAACGCGAACAGGTAGGAGGCGGGGTAGGACAGCGCCTCGCTGTGGCCCATCGACCACACGCACGAGACGACGGGCAGCGCGTAGTGGGTGACGAAGTGCTGGTCGAAGCCGTGCTCGGTGAGGAAGTCGCCGTAGCTGAGGTCGGGCTCGGCGCCGTCGGTCAGCAGCGCGAGCGCCTCCTTCTGGAAGCGGCGGATCTGCAGCAGCAGCCGCCAGAAGCCCGGGTCGACCGCGCGGCGGCGCTGGGCGAAGATCCCGTTGGCCTTGCGGCCGCCCTTGTAGGACAGCCCGCAGCCCTCGCAGGTGATGCTCATGCTCATCTCGGTGGGCCGGGTGCGCACGCCGAGCTCGTCGAACAGCCGCCGCAGCGTGGGGTAGGTCCGGTCGTTGAGCACGATGAACCCCGAGTCGACCGGCACCGTCGTACCGTCACCGAGCTGCACGTCATGGGTGTGCGCGTGGCCGCCGAGGCGGTCGTCGGCCTCGAACAGCGTGACGTGGTGCGTGCGCTGGAGCAGGTAGGCGGCGGTCAGGCCGGACACCCCGGCTCCGACGACGGCGACGCGGGGACGCGACTCGGTGGATTCCCTCATACCGGCTGTTCGCCGTCGCCCGCGGTGCGGATGGGTGCCGCGAGGGGCGAAAACGGGACGGTTCGGCCTCGGGAGCGCGCGGTCGGTGGATTCGCTGCACAACGTCCCCCGGCCTCCCTCATGATGGAGTAGTGACCCAGGAGGCTGATCTCATGCGTAGGACCCGGTGGAGCGCTGCAGTGGCGGGGCTCGTCGTACTCACCACGCTCGCCGGGTGCGGCGGCGGATCCGACCCGGCGGCCGACGAGTCGCCCGCGAGCGCGTCGGTGTCCTCGGCGGTGGTGCCGTCGGAGGAGGCCTCCGAGAGCGACTCCGCCGAGCCCGTCGAGGAGCAGTCCGGCGGGTACGACGCCCAGGAGCTCCTCGCGGCGATGAAGGCCGCCGTCGAGAAGAACCAGTCGACGCACATCACGCTCACCGCCGAGGGCGCGCAGGCGATGACGGGCGAGGGCGACGTGTCGTACGCCGGCGACAGCACGCTCATGCAGATGAAGATGAAGTCGCCGTCGCTGGGTGAGGGCACGATCGAGGTGCGACTCGTCGACGGGATCATGTACATGGCGATGCCGCCGATGACGCCCGCCGGCAAGTTCATCAAGCTCGACACCAAGGACCCGAACAGCCCGTTCGGCAACCTCGGCGGGATCACCCAGGGCGACCCGCTGGCGACGTTCGACGCCTTCGACGCCGGGCTGAAGAAGGCCGTGTACGTCGGTGCCGAGGACGTCGACGGCGAGGAGATGGACCACTACGTGCTGACCGTCGACGCCGCGAAGGCCGCCAAGGCTCAGGGCGCGCCGTCGGCCGGCCCGGCCGGCGACATCACCTACGACCTGTGGCTCGACGACCAGGACCTGATGCGCCGCATGCAGCTCGACGGGCCGGACGGTGGCGGGATGACCATCACGACCGACCACTGGGGCGAGCCGGTCACGGTCAAGGCGCCGCCGGCCTCGGCGATCATCCAGCTTCCGGGCTCCGCGGGCTCGGCGGGCTGACCGGCGCCCGCCACGACCGGGGTGGACCGGTGTCCGCCACGACCGGGGCGGACCGGCGTCCGCCACAACCGGTCACGGTGACCCGTTGTGGCAGTTTTGTCGCGACCGATCGGCCTTAACCGGTCCCGGTGACCGGATA
>JBQCEF010000079.1:0-2917 GCA_051960495.1 Nocardioides sp.
CGAGCCGTGGTCGACGCCGCGGAAGAGGCCGAGCAGCTTGAGCGGGTCGATGCCCTTGCAGTAGGCGACGCCGTGCTCGCGGTAGGTCGGGAAGACGTAGTCCTGCGTGCGCAGGGCGCGGCCGGAGCCGATCTGCGCCGCCTCCTGGCCGAGCAGCTGGGCCCAGATGCCCAGCTCGCCGTGACGCTGCAGCGCGGTGGCCTCGGTGTCGATGCGCCGGGTCAGCACCATGTCGCGGTACAGACCCTTGATCGCCTCGTCGTCGAGGTCGCAGCTGAAGTCGGGGTGCTCGACCCGCTCGCCCTCGGGGGTCAGCAGCTGGACCAGCTCGGGGCCGCCGTCGGCCTGGTTCGGCCCGAAGACCTCCCCGAGGTCGGGCCCGAACTCGTTCTTCGCGGCCTCGGCCGCGGGACGCTCGCTCGCCGTACTCATCAGCACTCCTTCGTGTCGTCGGCACTGCGGGGTCTCCGCGGCCGGCTCTGGAGCTGACGGCTGGCCACCGTGACCCGGACGCGGGGGTGGTGCGTCGGTGTCGGGTGGCCGGTCGTCGCTTGGTGTGACCGGTGCCACACCGGTCGTTCGTGCTCATAAGGTACCGGGCCCGGCCGCCGCCGCATAATCCGAGGCGCCCCGCGCCGTCACCGCCGGACGTGGCTGCATCTCGACGACACCGTGTCCGAAAACCGCGCGACCGGAGCCGGTGGCCGACCCTAGGATGTCATGGTCACTAGGAGGGTTTGGGTATGACGTCGAAGGTCGCCTCGGCACCCGCGTTCGGGCTCGTCCTGACCGCGCTCATCACGGTGTACGTCGTGTGGGGATCGACCTACCTCGCGATCCGGATCGTCGTCGAGGAGGCCCCGCCGCTGACCTCGATGGGGCTGCGCTACACCGCGGCGGCCGTGGTGCTCGGGGCGATCCTGACGGCGCGGGGCGGTGTGCGCCGGCTGCGGCTCACCGGCCGCCAGGCCCTCGGCGCGGCGTTCCTCGGCCTGATGCTCCCCGTGCTCGGCAACGGCATGGTCTCGGTGGCGGAGAACCTCGGCGCCACCTCCGGGGTGACCGCGCTGCTGATCGCGATCGCGCCGCTGATCATCGTGGTCTTCCGCGTCGCGGAGGGCGACCGGCCCAAGCCGGCCACCGCGCTGGGCGTCGTGCTCGGCTTCGTCGGGCTCGCCGTGCTGGTGCTGCTCGGCCGCGGCGGGGCCGACGGGTTCGGCATCGGGCCGGCGCTGATCGTGCTGTTCGCCTCGACCTGCTGGGCGTTCGGCTCCTACGTGCAGCCGCGGCTGTGGCTCCCCGCCGACGTGTTCGTGACGACGGTCTACGAGATGCTCTTCGGCGGCTTGATGCTGGTCTCGCTCGGGCTCGTGTCGGGCGAGCGGTTCACCGCGTCGTACGACGCCCGCACCTGGACCGCGCTCGCCTACCTGGTCGTCTTCGGGTCGGTCATCGCCTTCACCGCCTACGTGTGGCTGATCGCCAACGCGCCGATCTCCTTCGTGGCGACCTATGCCTACGTGAACCCGATCGTCGCGGTGTTCCTCGGCTGGCTGGTGCTCTCAGAGCGGGTGACCGGCGGCGTGCTGGCCGGCGGCGCGATCGTCGTACTCGCGGTCGCCCTCGTGATCGGTGCCGAGCGGCCGCGGCGCAAGCTCGAGGCGGCCGGCGCGTCGTCCGGCGAGCCGGCCCCGGAGCCCGAACCGGTGCTGACCTCGGGGCCGGAGTCGGCGCTCGTGCGCGAGCCGGTGCTCGTCGAGCGGTCCGGTCCGGAGCCCGAGGCGGACGTGGAACCCTGCCCCGCCACGTGAGCGGTCTGCCCCGAACGGGCCATGCAAATCGGACAGTGGCTGACGCGTTCGGGGCATATTCGAGGACGGCTCTTCCGCCCCCTTGGTTGGTAGGAGCAGGTTGTCCCCTGGTGCGGCTTTCCACCGGATGGGGGTCGCGGAAGCTTCAAGGGGGAACCACATGACTCGTCCGACATCTCGGCGCCTGCTCTCCAGCGCGCTCGCGCTCGGCCTCGGTGCCACGGCGCTCACCGGCATCGCGACCGGGACGGCCACCGCGGCCCAGAGCGGCGGTGCACCGACGGTGCACGTGCGGATCGACGCCGACCACCAGGTCTCGATGCCGTCGCGGCTGCGGCCGGGCGTGCACCGTTTCGCCGTACGGTCCGCGAAGGCCGCCAGCTTCCAGATCGTCAAGGCACGCCCGGGCTACACCAAGCGTGAGCTGTCGCACGACGTCGGCGTGATGTTCGGCGACATGAAGGCGCTCAAGCGCTTCGAGCGCAACGTGCGGCTGGTCGGCGGGGTGGCGTCGCGCCACGGCGAGCGCGGCGTGATGTGGGCGCGCCTCGGCGTCGGTCACTTCTGGGTCGTCGACACCAACGACAACGAGACCACGCCGGCGGACATCTTCGACCTGCGGGTCGGCGGGCCTGGCATCGGCGGTCACCTCGGCGGTGCCGCGACGCTGCGCGCGATCAACGAGGTGGACTTCGGCAAGTACCCCCGGGCGATCCCGTCCTCCGGCCGGGTCGTGCTGCGCAACGACAGCGTGGACAACCACTTCTTCTCCATGGCCAGGCTGCTGCCCGGCAAGACCATGAAGGACTTCCGGAAGTGGATCAAGGGCGCCGCGAACGGCGAGCAGGCACCGCCGCCGGTCGACGAGTCGGCACCCACCCTGGAGAGCGGCGTGGTCAGCCCGGGTGCGGCGATGTCGATGCGCTACGAGCTGCCGCGCGGTCGCTACGTGCTGATCTGCTGGTGGCCCGACGCGGACATGGGCGGCATGCCGCACGCGTTCATGGGGATGTACCGCGGCGTCCGCGTCCGCTGAGCACTCCCCGCCACTGCCGGGGGGGATGACCCGGAGGCGGGGGGCCCCCCCCCCCCCCCCAGGGGGGGGG
>JBQCEF010000080.1:0-3931 GCA_051960495.1 Nocardioides sp.
TCACTCGTGTGGCGCGGTTCACTACGATGCGGTGTCTGTTGTCCCGCCCACGACACCGATCGAGGTATCCCGGTGACCACCCCTCCGAACGACTCCCTGGACGGCGCCGCTGCCGACCAGCCGGACGAGCCGTCGACCGCGGAGCCTGAGGCTGCGCGTGAGCCGGAGGCCACGCCGGAACCGGAGTCCGCGACGCAGCCCGAGTCTGCTGCGGAGACGCCCGCCGTCCCGGCGCCGCCGGCCGCGCCGAAGCCGCCGGTGGAGCCTGCCGTGGCCAGCCAGCCCACGACACCTGCCGTGCCCGCCGAGGCGGACCAGAGCGGCGAGCCGTGGGGACGCGTGGCCGAGGACGGCACCGTCTACGTGCGGACCGCCGACGGCGAGCGCTCCGTGGGCCAGATGCCCGACGCCACCCCGGAAGAGGCGCTCGCCTTCTTCACCAAGCGCTACGAGGACCTCGCGTTCGAGGTCAGCCTGCTCGAGCAGCGCGTCAAGTCCGGCACGGTCGGCCCCGACGAGGCCGCCGCCGCGGTCAAGCAGGTCCACACCACTCTCGGTGAGGCCCAGGCGGTGGGCGACCTGGCCGGCCTCGACGCGCGTCTGCAGACGCTGACCGGCACCATCGACGCGCTGCGCGCGAAGCGGAAGGCCGAGCGCGCCGCGAAGCTCGAGGCGGCCCGCGGCGAGAAGGAGCGGATCGCCACCGAGGCCGAGAAGCTGGCCGAGGGCAACGACTGGCGCAACGGCGCGAACCGGCTGCGCGACCTGCTCGAGGAGTGGAAGGCGCTCCCCCGGCTCGAGAAGTCCGTCGACGACACCCTGTGGCGGCGCTTCTCCGGCGCCCGCACGACGTACACCCGCCGCCGCAAGTCGCACTTCGGCGAGCTCAACGAGAAGCGCGAGAGCGCGCGGGTGGTCAAGGAGCGGCTGGTCAAGGAGGCCGAGGCGCTCGCCGACTCCACGGAGTGGGGCGCGACCGCGGGCAAGTACCGCGACCTGATGCGGCAGTGGAAGGCAGCCGGACCGGCACCGCGCGGGGTCGACGACCAGCTCTGGAAGCGGTTCCGGGCCGCCCAGGACACCTTCTTCGGGGCGCGCGACGCCACCAACGCCGAGCTGGACCGTGAGTTCGCCGCCAACGCGGAGAAGAAGGAGGCCTTGCTCGTCGAGGCCGAGAAGCTGGTGCCGGTCACCGACCTCAAGGCGGCCAAGGAGGCCTTCCGCGACATCGCCGAGCGCTGGGACGCGGCCGGCAAGGTCCCCCGCGACCGGATGAAGGAGCTCGAGGGCCGCATCCGCAAGGTCGAGCAGGCGATCCGCGGGGTCGAGGACGACCAGTGGCGGCGCTCGAACCCCGAGGCGCGCGCCCGGGCGGCCGACACGGTCGCCCAGCTGGAGGCCTCGATCGCCGAGCTGCGGGCCAAGCAGGAGAAGGCCGCGGCGGCCGGCAACGAGAAGAAGGCCGCAGAGCACGCCGCCGCCATCGAGGCACGGCAGTCCTGGCTCACCGAGGCCCAGAAGGCGCTGGACGAGTTCAGCTGAGCGAGGCGCCGGCCGAGTCCGTGAGGAAGCGCCGACTCGGCGAAGCCAGGCTGCCAGCGCACGTTGAGCACCCTCCAGAGCGATCTCGGGTGTCTAGCGTGCGCAGACATGGAGCGCCCTGACGACTCGTCACCGCGGTACGTGGGTAACTACCCCCGCGGCGCTTACTGGTCGGCCTCCCATCCCGACGGCACCGTCGACGACGTCGACGTGGAGGACCTCCCCGTCGAAGGAACCACACTTCGGGTCATGTGGGACGAAGGCGCCGGGCCCCTGTGGGGCGACGAGGGTCTACTGCCTGACGATCCGTCCTGGCTGCGCCGAGCGTTGGGGCTCAGCGACCTCGCTAGGTCGGGGCCCTCGGGGGCCGCCTGACGGCGGGCTCCTGTCTCCTGGCTGCGCTCGCTACTGCGTCACGCGGTAGGCGTCGAAGACGCCCTCGACGCCGCGGACGGCCTTGAGGACGTGGCCGAGGTGCTTGGGGTCGGCCATCTCGAAGGTGAACCGGCTCTTGGCAACGCGGTCGCGCGAGGTCGACAGCGACGCGGACAAGATGTTCACGTGCACGTCGGAGAGCACCTTGGTGATGTCGGAGAGCAGCCGGGCCCGGTCCAGCGCCTCGACCTGGATGTTGACCAGGAACATCGACTGCGCGGTGGGCGCCCACTCGACCTCGACGATGCGCTCGGGCTGGGACTTCAGGCTGTCGGCGTTGGTGCAGTCCGCCCGGTGGATCGAGACGCCCGCGCCTCGAGTCACGAACCCGAGGATCGCGTCGCCGGGGACGGGCGTGCAGCACTTGGCGAGCTTCACCCACACGTCGGAGATGCCCTTGACGATGACGCCGGCGTCGCCGGTGCTCGTGGTCTTGGCGCGCGAGCGGTCGTGGGTGATCCGGACGCCCTCGGCGAGGTCCTCGGTTGCCCCCTCCTCGCCGCCGTAGAGGTCGATGACGCGTCGTACGACGGTCTGCGCGCCGACGTTGCCCTCGCCGACCGCGGCGTAGAGCGCGGACACGTCCGCGAGGCGCATCTCGGCCGCCACCGTCGACAGCGACTCGTGGGTGAGCACCCGCTTGAGCGGCATGCCCTCCTTGCGCATCAGCCGGGCGATCTGGTCCTTGCCCTGCTCGATGGCCTCCTCGCGGCGCTCCTTGGTGAACCACTGCCGGATCTTGTTGCGGGCGCGGGGTGACTTCACGAAGCCGAGCCAGTCGCGGCTGGGGCCGGCGTTGGGCGCCTTGGAGGTGAACACCTCGACGACGTCGCCGTTCTCCAGCGTCGACTCGAGCGGCACGAGGCGGCCGTTGACCCGGGCGCCGATGGTGCGGTGGCCGACCTCGGTGTGCACGGCGTAGGCGAAGTCCACCGACGTCGACCCGGTGGGCAGCGCGATGACGTCACCGCGCGGGGTGAACACGTAGACCTCGGCGGAGTTGATCTCGAACCGCAGCGACTCCAGGAACTCCCCGGGGTCCTCGGTCTCCTGCTGCCAGTCGAGCAGCTGACGCACCCACGTCATGTCGCCGGTGTCGGACAGCGAGCGGTCGGTGTCGGCGCCCTGGCGCACGTCCTCCTTGTACTTCCAGTGCGCGGCGACGCCGTACTCGGCCCGGCGGTGCATCGCGAACGTGCGGATCTGCAGCTCGACCGGCTTGCCCTGCAGACCGATCACGGTCGTGTGCAGCGACTGGTACATGTTGAACTTCGGCATCGCGATGAAGTCCTTGAACCGCCCCGCTACCGGGTTCCACCGCGAGTGCAGCACGCCGAGCGCCGCGTAGCAGTCCCGGTCGTTGTCGACGAGGATGCGGATGCCGACCAGGTCGTAGATATCGGAGAACTCGCGTCCCCGCACGATCATCTTCTGGTAGATCGAGTAGTAGTGCTTGGGCCGGCCGGTCACGACGGCCTTGATCTTCGCGTCCCGCAGGTCGCTCTCGACCTGGGCGATCACCTGGGCGAGGAAGGAGTCGCGGGAGGGGGCCCGGTCCGCGACGAGGCGCACGATCTCGTCGTACATCTTGGGGTGGAGCGTCGCGAACGACAGGTCCTCGAGCTCCCACTTGAGGGTGTTCATGCCCAGCCGGTGGGCCAGCGGCGCGAAGATGTCGAGCGTCTCGCGCGCGATCCGCTCCTGCTTCTCCTGCTTGAGGTAGCGCAGTGTGCGCATGTTGTGCAGCCGGTCGGCGAGCTTGATGACCAGGACCCGGATGTCGCGGCTCATCGCCACGATCATCTTGCGGATGGTTTCGGACTGGGCCGCGCCGGCGTCACCGACCTTGACCTTGTCCAGCTTGGTCACGCCGTCGACCAGCATCGCGACCTCGTCGCCGAAGTCGCCGCGGAGCATGTCGAGCGTGTAGTCGGTGTCCTCCACCGTGTCGTGC
>JBQCEF010000081.1:0-4054 GCA_051960495.1 Nocardioides sp.
TCGAGGATGTACCAGCCGTCAGCGCCGGCGCGCTCCGACTTGCCCGGGGGCCGGTGCTCGTAGTCGATGCGGTTCGGCTCGTCGAACGACATGTGCTCGGTGAAGACCGGGGCGATGCCGATCCCGAGCACGGTGAGGCTGGTCAGGTGCCAGACCCAGGTGTCGCCGTTGGCCTCGATCGAGCGCAGCAACGGGGTGAGCCGGGGGAGCAGGTCGGGGTCGGTCAGCGCCGCCCAGACCTTCTTGCGCTCGACGGGCACGACGGCGTGCGAGTGGTTGGTGGCCGAGAAGCACGTCATGCGTCGAGTCTCTCAGGCGACCCCAGCAGCGCGGGTACGCCGTCCACGGCGTCGACCAGGTGCACCCGATCGGCCATGTTCCGACCGTCCGCGAGCGAGCGGAGCAGCGGCCACGCCGGGACCTCCTCGGTCCAGAACCGCTGGCCGACGAGCACCATCGGGGCGACCTCATGCTCCGGGGCGTAGAAGTTCTCGCAGGCGTCCTGGAACACCTCCTGGACCGTGCCCGCGCGGCCGGGCAGGAAGACGATCCCCGCGTCGCAGAGGTGGAGCAGCACGTCCTCGCGGATGGCGTTCTTGAAGTACTTCGCAATGTGCGTGGCCATCGGGTTGGGCGGCTCGTGGCCGTAGAACCACGTCGGGATCCCCACCGACTCGCCGCCGTCGGGCCACCGGTCGAGGACCTCGAAGGCCACCTGCGCCCACGGGGTGATCGACGGTTCGAAGTGCGGCACGGCGGCGAGCAGCTCGATCGCGTGGTCGAGCACGGCGTCGTCGTACGGCGCCAGGTAGGCACCGAGGTTGGCGGCCTCCATCGCGCCGGGGCCGCCCCCGGTGGCGACCGTCAGTCCCGCCCGGGCCAGATCCCGGCCCAGCCGGGCGGCGTCGACGTAGTCGGGGGCACCGCGCTCGTGGTCGTGGCCGCCCATCACCCCGACGAGCCGCTTGCCCCGCACGTGCTCGGTCAGTGCGTCGTCGACGGCGTGGTCGTGCAGGGCCCGGGCCAGGTCGGCGGCCAGGTCGGACGACCCCTGCGACCACGCGTAGGCCTGCGCGTCGGGAGTGTCGTCGTACGACGTCTCCAGGTTCTCGTAGAGCTCCGCCGGGGTGTACAGCGTGGCGCGGTAGGGGTTCACCGGGACGTGCGGCACCCGCGGGAACACCAGCGCCCTCCTCAGGCGCAGATCGGCCTCCGCGTCCGGCTCGAGCCGGCAGCCCAGCAGCAGCGCCCCGCGCGCGTCGAGGCGGCGCAGCACCTCGGAGCGGTCCCGCAGGTCCACGTCCTGGATCCGCCACGAGCGCATGCTGGTCGCCCCGGCGTCGACCAGCTGGTCGAACTGCTCCAGGGACTCGACCTCGACGGGCACGTCGGACTTCCACGGCGTCACGGGGTCGAACCTACTGGTCGGTCCTCGCCCTAGGGTGATCCCGTGTCCGACCACCACAGCCGGGAAGTGGCCAAGGAGCGGGGCTACGACCTGCTCCGGCCGATCGACGAGGCGTTCGAGCGGGGTGAGATCACCCAGGAGCAATGGCATGCGCAGGTCATGGCGATCGTCGAGCCGGCGTACCTCGGTGCGACGACGGAGCAGATGGAGTCGGGCCACTCCGGCACGGCCGCCGAGTGGGAGGCGTCCCGGGGGCTCGTCATGACGGCGATCGACGGGCCGGGGTCGTTCCTCGACGTGGGGTGTGCGAACGGCCTACTCATGGAGTCGGTCGAGCGGTGGTCGGCCGATCGCGGCCTGGCCGTGGAGCCCTACGGCGTGGACATCTCGCCGCGCCTGGCTGAGCTGGCCCGCCGTCGCTATCCGACATGGCGCGACCGGATCTGGGCCGCGAACGCGGACGGGTGGCACCCGCCGATGCGGTTCCGCTTCGTGCGGACCGGCCTGGAGTACGTCCCGGCCGGGCGGCGCGAGGCTTTCGTGCGGCACCTCGTCGAGAACGTGGTGGCGCCCGGAGGGCGGTTGATCGTCGGGAAGACGAACGAGAACCGCGGCGAGTTGGGCATCGCCGGGAGCTTGCGGTCCTGGGGGTGGCCGGGGGTCCACGAGGCGCGCTGGCCGCACGAGCACCCGGAAGTGGAGATGTCCGTCGTGTGGTTCGACGTGCCAGGTTGACCCGGTGGACCTTCGCAGCCAGGTCATCAAGGCAGCAGCGGAACGTGCGTGCGCGCTCGCGGCCGCTGATGCGGGCGCGCTCACCGACCTGCTGCACGAAGAGTTCCGGTGGACCTCGCACCTCGGTGAGACGTTCGGGCGCGAGGACTACGTGCGGCGCAACACCGTCGGACCGGTCCGGTGGGAATCGCAACGGCTCGATGACGTCGACGTCGTCGTGGTGGGTGAGGTCGCCGTGCTGCGCGCGGAGGTCAGCGACACGGTCGCGGGCGGCGACGGGCCGGAGACGTTCCGGATGCCGATGACCCAGGTGTGGATTCTCGACGGCGGGCGCTGGCGCTGCCTCGCCGGACATGCGGGTCCTCGCAGGCCGTCGGCCTGACCCCTCATGATCACTCCGGCAGCTTCCCGATCCACTGCTTCGCGCCGTGGCCGTGGTTCTCCGGGGTGTTCCACATCAGGAAGCGAGGTGGTGTGGGGCCGCCGGTGCTCCAGCTCGAGACCTCGTCGCTGATCCGCAGGAAGCGGTCGTTCGCGAGGTCGTAGGCGTAGGTGCCGGACCGACCGCGCTGGTAGGACGTCACCGTCACGACGTCGTTCCCGGTGCCGAGGGAGCCTTCGACGTCGCTGTCCTGGAGGGTGACGACCTGGTCGCCGTCGGTGGTCAGCACCTGCACCCGGTCGTCGCGGACGCCACCGCCGTAGGTCCCGCAGTACTGGCTCATCACCACGCGCTCATCGGTGGCGCCGAAGGACAGCAGGTTGCACTTGTCGCCGGCGTGCGGGTCGAACGCGTGCTCCGCGCCGGTGCCGAGGTCACGCACGTGCACCCTTCCGGCGTCGCCGTTGGTGGAGTCGGTCCACACCATGCTCTTCTCGGTGAAGGCAACGTCCCCGACGGTGAGCCGCTCGTCGCGCACGTCCTCCGGGTCGGTGAGGGACGCCGACCAGAGTCGGTAGGTGTCGCCCTCCGCATCCGCGTCGTCGGCCTCACCGTCCGGGCCGGTCGGCCAGCCGCCCGGCGGCGGCTCACCGGTGGTGGCGGGGACGCGCACGTAGAGCCGTCCATTCGGCGCGAGCATGCCCGCGTAGGGCCCCTCGACGGCAGGCAGCGCGGTCCAGCCGACCCGGTGCCACGCGTGCGTGGAGCGGTCGAAGACCAGGGCGAACAGCCGTCCCTGGACGGAGGGGTCGCCGCCTGCCTGATCGGACCACTGGATCCCGGTGAACAGCAGCCTGCCGGTTCCGAGGTCGACCGGCCAGAGGTCGGTGTTGTCCGGGGTGGGCGGCTCGGGCAGCCAGTCCTTCGTGCCAGTCGCGGGGTCCATCAGCGCGTAGCGCGGCCGCAGCAGATCCTGCCGGGGCCCGTCGCGGAACAGGATCTGCCCGTCGTCGGTGACGCCGTCGAAGTACTGGCCGTTGTCGGCGTCGAGGTCGCGGTTCGTGTATGACGCCAGCACCCGGTAGTCCTCTCCCCGGGTCGCCGGCTGGGCGTCGGCGAGCCGCAGCACCGGAGCGTCCGGTCGCGGCACCCCCGCCGCGTCGAGGTCCGGCGCCGACGGCCACACGAGCGACGTCAGCCCGACGACCGCGGCGGCGGCGATCGCCGTACCCCCGACGGCGACGAACCGGCGGCGTCGTACCCGCCGTCGTCCACCCTGCAGCACTGCCGAGAGGTCGAGGTCCTCGGGAGGAGGCGCGGTGACGTTGTCGCGCAGCAGGTGGCGCAGCTCGTTCACCATCAGCGTGCTCCTTCTGTCAGCAGCTCGCCGTGGGGCGAGAGGTCGAATGTGGCGCGCAAGGAGTCGAGCGCGCGTGAGGTCTGGCTCTTCACGGTCCCCTCGGTGCAGCCCAGCACTGCGGCCGTGTCGGCGACGCTGAGGTCCTCGAAGTAGCGCAGCACCACGCACG
>JBQCEF010000082.1:0-2301 GCA_051960495.1 Nocardioides sp.
TCCTGGAGCTTCTCGCGGTCCCAGTCGGAGTCGGTGTTCTCGATCTCCGCCTTGATCTGGTTGACCCGGCCCTCGACGGCAGCGGCGTCGCCGCCACCCTCGACGATCGTGGTGTTGTCCTTGGTGATCGTCACGCGGCGGGCGGTGCCGAGCACGTCGAGCCCGACCTGGTCGAGCTTGAGGCCGACCTCGGGACTCACGACCTGGCCACCGGTGAGGATCGCGATGTCCTGGAGCATCGCCTTGCGGCGGTCACCGAACGCGGGCGCCTTGACCGCGGCGGCGTTGAACGTGCCGCGGATCTTGTTGACGACCAGCGTCGACAGCGCCTCGCCCTCGACGTCCTCGGCGAGGATGAACAGCGGCTTGCCGGCCTGGATGACCTTCTCCAGCAGGGGAAGCAGCTCGGCGATGGCCGAGATCTTGCCCTGGTGCAGCAGGATGTAGGCGTCCTCGAGCACGGCCTCCATCCGCTCGGCGTCGGTGACGAAGTAGGGCGAGATGTAGCCCTTGTCGAACTGCATGCCTTCGGTGAAGTCGAGCTCGGTGCCCATGGTGTTGGACTCCTCGACGGTGATCACGCCGTCCTTGCCGACCTTGTCGAAGGCCTCGGCGAGCAGCTCGCCGATGTGGGAGTCGCGCGAGGAGACCGTGGCGACCGCGGCCATGTCGGCCTTGTCGTCGACGTCGCGCGCCGCGCTGCGCAGCGCCTCGCCCATCGCCTCGACGGCCTTGTCCATGCCGCGCTTGAGGCTCATCGGGTTGGCCCCGGCGGCCACGGCGCGCAGGCCCTCGTGGACCATCGCCTGCGCGAGCACGGTCGCGGTCGTCGTACCGTCACCGGCCACGTCGTTGGTCTTGGTCGCGACCTCCTTGGTGAGCTGGGCTCCCAGGTTCTCGAACGGGTCGTCGAGCTCGACGTCGCGGGCGACGGTGACGCCGTCGTTGGTGATCGTGGGTGCGCCCCACTTCTTGTCGAGCACGACGTAGCGGCCCTTGGGGCCGAGCGTCACCTTCACGGCGTTGGCGAGGGCGTCCACGCCACGCTCGAGCGAGCGGCGTGCGTGCTCGTCGAACTCCAGAATCTTCGGCATCTCGGGTCGATGCTCCTTCGTGTCGAGTGGGAGGCGGCGCGCTCCGGGCGGAGCGTCCACCGGGGAAACCGCTCAGCCCCGGCAGCCCGAACCAGTCAGGCCAGCCGGGGCTGAGTCGTGATGCTGTGGTGCGCGGTGTCGCGCTCGCGGCGGTGGGTCAGCCGACGACGGCGAGCACGTCGCGCGCCGAGAGGATGAGGTACTCCTCGCCGGAGTACTTCACCTCGGTGCCGCCGTACTTGCTGTAGATGACCTTGTCGCCGACGTTGACGTCGAGAGGAACCCGGTTGCCGTTGTCGTCGACGCGGCCCGGACCGATCGCCAGGACCTCGCCCTCCTGGGGCTTCTCCTTGGCGGTGTCCGGGATGACCAGGCCGGAGGCCGTGGTCTGCTCGGCGTCGAGCGGCTTGACGACGATGCGGTCCTCGAGAGGCTTGATGTTGACCGACACTTGAAGTCGACCTCCACTTTCCCGTGTGATCTGCGAGAGACGGTTTTTTGGTGCACGGCCTCACCGGGAGGTGGGGCCGTGTGACGTGAGGTGCTTGCACCGGGCACACGCCGTCGCGGGGGTCGCGTGCTGGGCAAGCGCTGGCACCCTCGAGTGGAGAGTGCTAACGCGAATCTATTGCGCGATTAGCACTCGGTCAAGTCGAGTGCCAGACTTCGCGCCATGGACCTCGAGGCGTTCCGCTGGCTGCTCTCCCCGGCCGGCCAGACCCTGCTGGCCCGCGCGCACGAGGTGTACGACGAGCAGGGCGGCGACCCGCTCCGCGTCTCGACCGCATTGCGCCGCGACGCCTCCCCCGAGCATGCCACCGCGGCCCTGACGCAGGTCCGGCTGCGGGAGCGCGCCCGGGAGAAGTTCGGCGCCCTCGCCGAGCGGATGTACTTCACGCCGGAGGGCCTCGAGCAGGCCACCCGGCTGCGCGTCGCCGAGCACAGAGCGGGCCGGCTGGCGGCCGCCTCTCCGTCGTCGGTGCTCGACCTCGGCTGCGGGATCGGCGGCGACCTGGTCGCATTCGCCCGCGCGGGCCTGACCGTGGCCGGGATCGACCGCGACCCGCTCCGCGTGGAGGTGGCCCGCGCCAACCTGGCGGCGCTCGGCCTGGGGGGCGCGGTGCAGCAGGCCGAGGCGGACTCGCTGGACCTCTCGGGCTTCGGGGTGGTGTTCGCCGACCCGGCCCGACGTACCGCCGCGGGACGG
>JBQCEF010000083.1:0-9534 GCA_051960495.1 Nocardioides sp.
CGACCACGTGGTGTTCTTCGGCGAGGTCGAGTCCTACGACGCACCGGGCGGCGAGCCGCTGGTGTTCCACTCCGGCTTCTACCGGGTCGCCACCCGGCACCCCGACCTGTGACCGCGCCGGCCTGCTGATTACCAGGGGATGTCGGCTTTCGGTTGCTTCCCGCGGGATGCAGTCCGAGGGGAGTAACCGAGAACCACGGGAAGTCGGGGCAGGAGCCGGAGAGGACGTCGTACGACGGGCCGCATCCTGTCCCCAACAACATCGACCCCCGCCTCGTACCCACCGTCACGCAGTCGCCACCAGCGCGAACGGCCGCAGCCCGACGATCGACGCATGGACCGATTACGCGCCCTCGCCGAGGCACAGGGCTTCTTCAGCCGCACCGACGCACTCGCCGCCGGCCATGACGACAACGCGATCCGGGCCGCGCTCCGCCTGAGGCTGTGGGTGCATGTCCGACGAGGCGCCTACACCTTCCCCGATCTCGTGCCGCCCGACCCGGGAGGCCAGCACCTGGTGCGAGCTCATGCCGTCGCCCGGCGGCTCGGGCACGCGGTGGCGTTGAGCCACGTGAGCGCCGCGATCGAGCACGGCCTGGACATCTGGAACATCGACCTCACGAACGTGCACGTCACCCGCCTCGACGGGCGCAGCGGACGGACCGAGGCCGGAGTCGTCCACCACGAGGGCTTCTGTGTCGACGATGACGTGATCGAGAAGGACGGTGTGCTCGTCATGCGCCCGGCGCGCGCCGCCGTGGAGGCGTGCACGCTGGGCAGCGCGGAGTCGGGCGTCGTACTGCTCGACTCGCTGCTGCGCAACGGCTGCCCACGCGACGAGCTGGAGGCCGCCTTCCTGCTGCTCAAGCAGTGGCCCGACACCCGTGGACTGCAGATCGTGGTCCGCTTCGCCGACGGAGCGTCCGGCTCGGCGGGCGAGGCGCTCGCGCGATGGCTCTGCTACGGGCAGGGACTGCCGGCACCCATCCTCCAGTTCGAGGTCCGCGACGCGTCCGGGGAGCTGATCGGCATCAGTGACTTCGCGTGGCCGGCGCACCAGCTCCTCGGCGAGTTCGACGGCCGCATCAAGTACGGGCGACTCCTCCGTGACGGCGAGACCCCCGGCGACGCCGTCTTCCGGGAGAAGTGCCGCGAGGACGCGATGCGCGAGCAGACGGGATGGCGGATGGTGCGGCTCGTCTGGGCCGACCTGGCGCAGCCCGCCGCCACCGCAGCCCGGATACGCCGCATGCTCGGTCAGCCGGGTCGACTTCCCTCGGACTTCGGTCGCTTCCCCCGGTATGCATCCTGAGGGAAGTGACCGAAGTCCGGCATACCCTGGTAATCAGGCGAGCAGCTCGGGCTCGGTCTTCTTGCGGACCTCGTCCTCGGTGACGCCGGGCGCGAGCTCGACGAGCTTCAGGGCGCGCTCGCCGTGCGTGCCCGACGCGGCCGGCTCGCCGGTGGCCGGGTCGACCACGTCGATCACCGCGAGGTCGGTGATGATCCGCTGTACGACGCCGCGACCGGTGTAGGGCAGCGAGCACTCCTCGACGATCTTGTAGGAGCCGTCCTTGGCGACGTGCTCCATCAGCACGATCACCCGCTTGGCGCCGTGGACCAGGTCCATCGCGCCGCCCATGCCCTTGACCATCTTGCCCGGGATCATCCAGTTCGCGATGTCCCCGCCGCGCGAGACCTGCATCGCCCCGAGGATCGCGGCGTCGATCTTGCCGCCGCGGATCATCCCGAACGACGTGGCGGAGTCGAAGAACGACGCGCCCTTGCGCAGCGTCACCGTCTCCTTGCCCGCGTTGATCAGGTCCGCGTCGACCTCCTCCTCGGTCGGGTAGGCACCCACCCCGAGGATCCCGTTCTCCGACTGCAGCACCAGCTCGACGTCCTCGTCGACGTAGTTCGGCACCAGCGTCGGCAGCCCGATGCCGAGGTTCACGTACGACCCGTCGGTCAGCTCCGAGGCCGCCCGCGCGGCCATCTCCTCACGCGTCCACGCCATGTCAGGACCTCACCGTTCGCTTCTCGATCCGCTTGTCGGCCGCCTGCTCGGGGGTCAGCGGCACCACCCGCTGCACGAACACGCCGGGCGTGTGCACGTCGTCGGCGTCGATCTCGCCCGGCTCGACCAGGTGCTCGACCTCCGCGATCGTGGTCCGCCCGCACATCGCCGCCAGCGGGTTGAAGTTCCGCGCGCTCTGCCGGAACACCAGGTTGCCGTGCCGGTCGCCCTTCCAGGCCCGGACCAGCCCGAAGTCGGCCACGATCGCCTCCTCGAGCACGAACTCCTTCTCGCCCTCGGCGGTCGAGAAGGTCCGCACCTCCTTCGCCGGGGAGGCGATCTCCACCTCGCCGGACGCGTCGTACTTCCACGGCAGCCCGCCCTCGGCCACCTGCGTGCCGACGCCGGTCGCGGTGAAGAACGCCGGGATCCCGGTGCCGCCCGCACGCATCCGCTCCGCGAGCGTGCCCTGCGGCGTCAGCTCCACCTCGAGCTCGCCGTGCAGGTACTGCCGGGCGAACTCCTTGTTCTCCCCCACGTAGGAGGAGATCATCCGCCGGATCCGCTTGGCGAACAGCAGCCGCCCCAGGCCCCACTCGTCGACCCCGCAGTTGTTCGACACCGCCTCCAGCTGGTCGGCGCCCTGCTCGAGCAGCGCCTCGATCAGCACCGACGGGATCCCGCACAACCCGAACCCGCCGACCGCGATCGTGGAACCGCTCGCGATGTCGGCCACCGCCTCGGCGGCACTCGTGACGACCTTGTCCACGCAGGACCTCCCCTCGACTCCCCGGCGTCGCATGCCGGCCAGGGTCACCCTAGTCACATCGCGACCGGGTTTCCGACCCGGCGGGGCGGGCTAGGCTCCGAGACGTGAGCGGTGACGACGAGAGCTCCGACTGGCCCGGCGTGCGGCTGCACGTGGTCACGGGCAAGGGCGGGACCGGCAAGACCACGGTGGCGGCGGCGCTCGCGCTGGCGCTGGCCAGCCGCGGCAAGCAGGTGCTGCTGTGCGAGGTCGAGGGCCGCCAGGGCATCGCCCAGCTGTTCGACGTCCCGCCGCTCCCCTACGAGGAGCGCCGGATCGCCACCGGCACCGCCCACGAGGGCTCCGACGGCGGCGAGGTCTACGCGCTGGCCATCGACCCGGAGTCGGCGCTGCTGGAGTACCTCGCGATGTACTACCGGCTCGGCCGCGCCGGCAAGGCGCTCGACCGCTTCGGGGTCATCGACTTCGCGACCACGATCGCCCCCGGCGTGCGCGACGTGCTGCTCACCGGCAAGGTCTACGAGGCGGTGCACCGCAACCGGCGCGGCAAGAACCAGCGCCAGTACGACGCAGTCGTGCTCGATGCGCCGCCGACCGGCCGGATCGCCCAGTTCCTCAACGTCAACAACGAGCTCGCCGGGCTGGCGAAGGTCGGCCCGATCCGCAGCCAGGCCGACACCGTGATGACCCTGCTGCGCTCCGAGCGCACCCGGGTCCATCTCGTCACCGTGCTGGAGGACATGCCGGTGCAGGAGACCGCCGACGGGATCGAGGAGCTGCGCAAGGACGACCTGCCCGTCGGCGGCGTCGTGGTCAACCTGGTCCGGGGCCGCGAGCTCGACGACGCGGACCGCGACGTGGTCCTGGCCGGGGAGGCTCCGCGCGAGGAGATCGAGGCCGCGCTCGCCGAGGCCGGGATCGACCCGGCGCCGCGCGTCGTCGACGGGCTGCTCGCCGAGGGCCGTGAGCACGCCGAGCGCCGCGCCCTCGAGGACGAGCAGCGCCGCCGGATCGACAAGTTGGACGTGGCGACCTACGAGCTCCCGCGGCTGCCGGACGGGATCGACCTCGGCGGCCTCTACGAGCTCGCCGCCGACCTCATCGACCAGGGCATGGCATGAACACCCCCATCGACCACGGCACCCCGCGGACCGGACCGCTCGCGGGCCACGCCGACCTCGCGCGCGTGCCCGAGCTCGACGTCGACGCCCTCCTCGACGACCCGAGCACCCACATCATCGTCTGCACCGGGTCCGGCGGGGTCGGCAAGACCACGACGTCGGCCGCCCTCGCGCTGCGTGCCGCCGAGCGCGGCCGCAAGGTGGTCGTGCTCACCATCGACCCCGCGCGCCGGCTGGCCCAGTCGATGGGGATCGAGGCGCTCGACAACGTGCCGCGGCCCGTGCCGGGGGTGAGCCCCGAGTCCGGCGGCTCCCTCGACGCGATGATGCTCGACATGAAGCGGACCTTCGACGAGGTCGTCGAGAGCCAGGCCAGCCCGGAGAAGGCTGCACAGATCCTCAACAACCCCTTCTACGTCGCCTTGTCGAGCTCGTTCGCCGGCACCCAGGAGTACATGGCGATGGAGAAGCTCGGCCAGCTGCACAAGGACGCGCAGCGCACCGGCCGGTGGGACCTCGTGGTGGTCGACACGCCGCCGTCACGGTCGGCGCTGGACTTCCTCGACGCCCCCGAGCGGCTCTCCAGCTTCCTCGACGGACGCTTCATCCGGCTGCTGCTCGCGCCCGCGCGCGGGCCGGCGCGGCTGATGACGGCGGGGCTGGGCGTGGTGACCAACGCGCTGACCAAGATCCTGGGCGCCCAGGTGCTCAAGGACATGTCGACGTTCGTGTCGGCGTTCGACACGCTGTTCGGTGGGTTCCGCCAGCGGGCGCAGAAGACGTTCGAGCTGCTGCAGGCCGAAGGTACGGCGTTCCTGGTGGTCGCCGCCCCCGAGCCCGACGCGCTGCGCGAGGCGGCCTACTTCGTGGAGCGGCTCGAGCAGGAGCGCATGCCGCTCGCGGGTCTCGTGGTCAATCGGGCCAGCCGGCTCAACCTCGGCGAGGTCTCCGGCGACCAGGCGGCCGCCGCCGCAGAGCGGCTCACCGGCCTGACCGCGGGGCTGCTGCGGCTGCACGCCGACCGCACCCGGATCGTCGCCCGCGAGGCGCACCTGCGCCAGCGGTTCGCGGCCGCGCACCCGCAGGTCCCGACGGCCGTCGTACCGGCGCTGTCCACCGACGTGCACGACCTGGACGGTCTACGGCTCGTCGGCGAGCTGCTCGCCGGCTGACCCCCTCACGCGGGATCGGTCACGCGGAGACGGCGACGCCCTGGTCGGCGGCGATGGCAGCCGCGGCGTGGTCGGCCATGGCCGTCTCGAGCAGCCGGCGCCACGAGGTGACGTTGGGCCGGCGACGCAGCAGGGCCCGGCGCTCACGCTCGGTCATGCCGCCCCACACGCCCCACTCGATCTGGTTGTCGAGGGCCTCGGCAAGGCACTCGGTGCGCACCGGGCACCCGGCACACATCTGCTTGGCGCGGTTCTGTGCCGCCCCGCGGACGAACAGCTCGTCCGGCCGGGCCTCGTTGCACAGCGCCTGGCTCGCCCAGTCCTCGTTCCACGTCATTGCTCGGCTCCCATCCGAGAGGGCCGGACCTGCACTCCCTACAAGTCCCGGCGTTTGTCCCCTTCCAGAAAGGTAAAGAGTGATAAGGGCGCGAAACAGACACAGAGGGAGCAACTTCCACTAGTCCGAAGTGACTACTCAGGTCAGGCCGTTCGTCCCTCAAGTGGCCCATCCGGGGGCGTTCCGGGAGCTCCGTGCACCCACCGTGACAGGTGTGACGGGAGTGGGCCCAGGCATTAGTCCGAACGGACTATCCCGGCCCCGGTCCCGTAGGCTGGGACGCATGTCTGCGCGCCGCACCGACAAGCTCAAGCCTGCCAGCATCATCTCCCACCTCGGGGTGATGGTGGCTGTCGCCGCGGTGATGGGAGTCCTGGTCGCGGGGCTCGCGATCCCCTTCGCCGGCGTCGCAGGCGTCGGCGCCCGCGACGTGGCGCGCAGCATGGAGAAGATCCCCGCCGACCTCGAGGCCGAGCCGCTGCCGCAGCGGACCCGGCTGGTCGCCCGCAACGGCGCGACCCTCGCCACCTTGTACGACGAGAACCGCGTCAACGTGCCACTGTCCAAGGTCGCCCCGATCATGCGCAAGGCCATCGTCTCGATCGAGGACTACCGCTTCTACCAGCACGGCGCGCTCGACCTGAAGGGCACGCTCCGTGCGTTCGTGACCAACGAGGTCAGCGACAGCACCGTGCAGGGTGGCTCGTCGATCACCCAGCAGATGGTCAAGATGACCCTGCTCAACCAGGCGGACACCGACGAGGAGAAGGCGGCCGCCACCGCGGACACCTACGAGCGCAAGATCCGCGAGCTGCGCTACGCCATCGCCTTCGAGGAGAAGTACTCCAAGGACTGGATCCTCGAGCGCTACCTCAACATCGCCTATTTCGGCGACGGAGCGCACGGCATCGAGGCCGCCTCCCGGCACTACTTCTCCCGGCCGGCCTCGAAGCTGAGCCTGCGCCAGGCAGCCCTGCTGGCGGGCCTGGTGAAGAACCCCACGGGCTACGACCCCACCAACGACCCGCAGCAGGCCAAGGAGCGCCGCAACACCGTGATCGCGCGGATGCTCGAGCTCAACGTGATCTCCGCCTCCGAGGCCGAGCGCGCCAGCAAGTCCAAGCTCGGGCTCAAGGTCAGCCCCTCGCGCAACGGCTGCGTCTCCTCGGCCGCGCCCTTCTTCTGCGACTACGCCCGGCAGTACCTCCTCGCCGACCCGCAGCTCGGCAAGACCGTCGACGACCGCGAGCGGCTGCTCAACAGCGGCGGGCTGACCATCAAGACCACGATCGACCTGCGCTACCAGCGGGCCACCGACCGGGCGGTGCGGTCGCACGTCTACCCGACCGACCAGGCCATCGGCGGCCTCGCCAGCGTGGAGCCGGGGACCGGCGAGGTCCGCGCGCTCTCGCAGTCGCGCCCGATGGGACGCAACAAGAAGAAGGGCGAGACCTACCTCAACTACGTCGTGCCGGCGAAGTACGGCGACGCCAACGGCTTCCAGGCCGGCTCGACGTTCAAGGTGTTCGTGCTCGCCGCGGCCATCAAGCAGGGCATCCCGCTCTCGACGATGATCCCCTCGCCGCAGAAGATCACCCTGCAGGGATCGAGCTTCAAGACCTGCGACGGGCCGATCGCCGGCGCGGAGCCGTGGTCGCCGTCGAACTCCACGGGCGCCGGCACGTTCAACCTCTACACCGGCACCCAGAAGTCGGTGAACACCTTCTTCGCCCAGCTCGAGCAGCGGACCGGACTGTGCGAGCCGGTCACGCTCGCCCGCGAGATGGGGATCACCGTCCCCGACCGTGACGTGGTCCCGCCGTTCACGCTCGGCGTGACCAGCACCGACCCGCTGACGATGGCCGGTGCCTACGCCACCTTCGCCGCCCGGGGCGTGCACTGCGACGTGCGGCCGGTCACCGAGGTGCTCAACAGCAACGGCAAGACGATCGCGAGCTACCCGAAGAACTGCGAGCAGCTGCTCCCGACGGCAACCGCCGACGCGGTCAACGACATCCTGCGCGGCGTGCAGGAGCCGGGCGGCTTCGGCTACATCGCGGGCCTTTCGCTCGACCAGCCGTCCGCCGGCAAGACCGGAACCATCAACGAGAACATGGCCGTCTGGTTCATGGGCTACACCCCCAACCTGGTGACCGCGTCGATGATCGCCGGCGCGAACTCCAAGGGCGAGTGGATCACGCTCAACGGCCAGAGCCTCGGCGGCGGCTACGTCGCCAGCGCCTTCGGCAGCACCGTGGCCGGCCCGATGTGGGGCGACGCGATGAAGGTCATCCAGCAGTGGCTGCCCGACAAGGACTTCAGCACCCCGGACCCGACCGCGATCCAGGGCCGGCTGGTCGCCGTCCCGTCGGTCTACGGCTACAGCCCGAGCCACGCGGCCGACATCCTGCAACGCGCCGGGCTCAACCCGGTCATCGGTCCCCAGGTCAACAGCAGCGCGAGCTACGGCAGCGTCGCCTTCACCTCACCGGGCTCGGGCAGCCAGATCGGCACCGGCAGCACGGTCACGATGTACATCTCCAACGGCACCCCCGAGCCCGCCCCGCAGCCGAACAACGGCGGCGGCGGTGGCGGCGGCGGCGGCGGCGGTGGTGGCGGCGGCGGCGGCGGTGGTGGCGGCGGCCACGACAAGCCGGGGAACGGCCGGGGCCGCGGCAACCACTAGGTGAGCTGGCGGCGTACCTCTGCGGACACCGCGCCGCCGTCGGCGCGACCCTTGATCTGGGACTGCAGGGTGCCCATGACCTTGCCCATCGCCTTCATGCCCTCGTCGGCCACGCCCAGCGAGGCGATGGCGGAGGTGACCAGGTCGCGGATCTCCTCCTCGGTCAGCGGCGTGGGCAGGTAGTCGGCGAGGACCTCTGCCTCCGCGCGCTCCTTGGCGGCGCTCTCGGTGCGGCCGGCGGCGTCGAACGCCTCGGCCGCCTCCCGGCGCTTCTTGGCCTCGCTGCTGAGCACGCCGACGACGTCGTCGTCCGACAGCTCGCGTGACTGCTTGCCGGCGACCTCGGCGTTGGTGATCGCGGTGAGCACCATGCGCAGCGTCGAGGCGCGCAGCTCGTCTCGGCCCTTGATGGCGGCGGTCAGGTCGGTGCGCAGGCGTTCCTTGAGGTCACTCACCCGGCCATTCTGTCAGGCCCCGTAGCCTGGGCCCATGCGACGTGCACTCGGCCTGGCCGCTCTGACCGGGGCCGCAGGCGCCGCCGGACTCGCTTACGCGGCAGGCGTGGAGGTCCGCTGGTTCGCGCTCCGCACCGCCGAGGTGCCCGTGCTCCCGCCGGGCCACCAGTCGCTGCGGGTGCTGCACCTCAGCGACCTGCACATCACCCCGCGCCAGCACCGCAAGCTCGAGTGGGTGCGCGCGCTGGCTGATCTCGAGCCCGACCTCGTCGTCAACACCGGGGACAACCTGGCCCACGCGGACTCCGTGCCGTTCGTGCTCCAGGCGTTCGAGGGCCTGCTCGACGTCCCCGGAGTGTTCGTCTTCGGCTCGAACGACTACTTCTCCCCCACCGTGCGCAACCCGGTGCGCTACCTGCTCCCCGACGACGGCCGCCGGCAGACCCACACCCCGGCGCTCCCGTGGCGCGACCTGCGCGACGGCTTCGAGAAGCGTGGCTGGGTCGACCTGACGAACCGTCGGGACCGCCTGGAGGTCGCCGGCACGACGATCGCGTTCGCCGGCGTCGACGACCCGCACCTGAGGTACGACGACCTCGCGGCGGTCGCCGGACCGGCCGACCCGGACGTCGACCTGCGGATGGGCGTCGCGCACGCGCCGTACCTGCGGGTCCTGGACCAGTTCGCCGCGGACGGGTACGACGCCATCCTCGCCGGGCACACGCACGGCGGCCAGCTGTGCCTGCCGGTGAAGGGTGCCCTGGTGACCAACTGCGACCTCGACACCGCACGGGCCAAGGGCCTGCACCGCCACCACGACGCGTGGCTGCACGTCTCTGCCGGGCTGGGCACGTCCCCCTACGCCCCGGTCCGGTTCTGCTGCCGGCCCGAGGCGACCCTACTGACGCTCACTCCGCGTCCCCTTCGAGACGCTCACTCCGTTCGCTCCTCAGGGACCACCGGTTTCGCAGCGGCCG
>JBQCEF010000084.1:0-3691 GCA_051960495.1 Nocardioides sp.
ATGATAGTTTCTCGCGGATAGCCTTCGTTGACGGTGAGAGGCTAGTATATGGCGATGTCTGGTTAGAGAGGATGCACGCCGTGATACCGGGCCGGGTTGTACGTCGCGCTTCAAAGGTAGCTGATCATGGTGTCGTCCTCGAGCGCCATGAACGCGTGCCCGAGCCCCTCGGACACGAACACGCCGTGGCGCGAGGCGTCGTCGAGCAGCACCGCGTCCCACGACCCGAAGGTCGGGGAGCCGACCCGGATGTCGACCACCACGTCGAGCAGTGCCCCGCGGGCGCAGGTGACGTACTTGGCCTGGCCGGGCGGCACGTCGGCGAAGTGCACCCCGCGCACGGCGCCGGCCGCCGACACCGAGGCGTTGGCCTGCCAGAGCTCGAGCCGCCGTCCGGTCGCCTCCTCGAGCCGGTCGGCACGGAACCACTCCCAGAAGGCGCCCCGGTTGTCCCCGTGCACCTGCGGCAGCACCTCGTAGGCGTCGGGCACCTTCAGCTCTCGGATCTCCATGCGGCTAGGGTACGAACCGCCGCGCCCCGGGCCGGACGGGGACGCCGTACGGAGGGGATGTTTCGTGCACTGGCTTGTCACCGGAGCCGCGGGGATGCTCGGCACCGACCTGGTCGACACGCTCCAGCGACGTGGTCAGGCGGTGACGGCGGCGACGCGCGAGACCGCGAACCTCACCAAGCCCGCGGAGGTGCGCGAGCTCGTCGCCGGCCACGACGTCGTCGTCAACTGCGTGGCCTGGACGGCCGTCGACGACGCCGAGACCCACGAGTCGCAGGCGCTCACCGCGAACGGCCTGATCCCCGACGTCCTCGCCCGCGCGGTGGCGGGCACCGGAGCACGGATGGTCCAGGTCAGCACCGACTACGTGTTCGACGGACGGGCCGCCACGCCGTACGTCGAGAACGCGCCGACCTCCCCGACGTCTGCCTACGGCCGCACCAAGGCGGCCGGCGAGGAGGCCGTGCGCATGGCGCTGCGCGACCGGCACCTGATCGTGCGGACCGCCTGGCTGTACGGCGCGCACGGGAGTTGCTTCCCGCGCACTATCGCCAGGGTGGCTCGCGAGATGGGCGCGGTAACGGTCGTCGACGACCAGGTCGGCGCGCCCACCTGGACCGTCGACGTGGCGGACCTGATCGTCCGTCTCGTCGAGGCCGACGTGCCGGCGGGGACCTACCACGCGACCTCGTCGGGGGAGTGCAGCTGGTGGCAGTTCGCGCGCGAGGTGGTCGCCGCCGCTGGTCTCGACCCGCAGATCGTGGAGCCCACGACCAGCGACGCCTTCGTCCGCCCGGCACCGCGGCCGGCCTACTCGGTGCTCGGGCACGAGGCCCTGGGACGGGTGGGGGTCGAGCCGATCGACGACTGGCACCGGCGCTGGCAGGTGGCGGCTCCGGTGGTGCTCAGTCCTCCAGCAGGCTGAGCAGGTAGTCGCCGTACCCGGACTTCAGCAACGACTCGGCGCGCTGCCGCAGCTCGTCGTCACTCAGGAAACCCTGGCGCCACGCGACCTCCTCCGGTGAGCCGATCTTGAGGCCCTGCCGGTGCTCGACGGTGCGGATGAAGTTGCTGGCGTCGTTGAGCGACTCGAACGTGCCGGTGTCGAGCCACGCGGTGCCGCGCTCGAGGACCTCCACGCTCAACCGGCCCTGCTCGAGGTAGACGCGGTTGACGTCGGTGATCTCGTACTCCCCGCGTGCGGACGGCTTGAGCTGCTTGGCGATCTCGACGACGTCGTTGTCGTAGAAGTACAGGCCAGGGATCGCGTAACGGCTGCGCGGCTTCGCGGGCTTCTCCTCCAGCGACAGCGCCTTGCCGGTCTCGTCGAACTCCACCACGCCGTACGCCGTCGGGTCGGAGACCTGGTAGGCGAACACCGCCGCGCCGTCGACCTCGGTGAACCGGGACAGCTTCCGGCCGAAGCCGGGGCCGTAGAAGATGTTGTCCCCGAGCACCAGCGCGCTCGTCTCGCCGCCGATGAAGTCTTCGCCGAGCACGAACGCCTGCGCCAGCCCGTCCGGCGACGGCTGCACGGCGTAGCTGATGTTGATGCCGAAGTCGCCGCCGTCGCCCAGCAGCCGGGTGAAGCCGGGAGCGTCCTCCGGGGTGGTGATCACAAGCACGTCCCGGATCCCGGCGAGCATCAACGTGCTCAACGGGTAGTAGACCATCGGCTTGTCGTAGACGGGCACCAGCTGCTTGCTCAGGCCACGGGTGATCGGGTGCAGCCGGGTCCCCGATCCACCGGCCAGGATGATTCCGCGCATGCCGAGCAGTCTGTCAGGTCGTGCCGACCCGACGGGACCTGCGTGCGATGCTCCCGGCATGCCAACGGAAGAACACCTCAGCGGCGGCAACACGACGGTTGTCGTCCGTGTCGGTGACACCGTGCGCCGCCCGGTGGGCGCGGGGACGCCGGCGGTCCACGACCTGCTCGGACACCTGGAGGCGGTCGGGTTCGCCGGCGCGCCGCGCGTCCTCGGCATCGACGACGCGCACCGGGAGGTGCTGAGCTACGTCGAGGGCGAGGTGGGCATCCTGTCGCCGTCCGAGCCCCTGCCGCAGTGGTTCCGCACGCCGGAGGCCTGCTGGGAGATCGGCCGGTGGATCCGTGACTTCCAGTCGGCGCAGAAGGGCTTCGTCCCGGACCCGGACAAGCCCTGGCGACGCGCGACCGGGAGGGCGGTCGAGCCCGATCAGGTGATCGTCCACCACGACGTCTCGCCCTACAACACCGTGCGTCGGCTTGATGGCTCGCTCGTCGTGCTGGACTGGGACTTCGCCCGCCCGGGAGACCCCGTCGAGGACCTGGCCTGGGCCGCGTGGCGGTGGGCGCCGCTGATGGCGGGCAGCGGTTGGCACGCGGAGTACGGCGTCGATCCGCAGGAGGACCTGGCGCAGCGTCGTCGCGCCAACCTCGCCGCCCTGCTCGACGGCTTCGGCCCGTCGGCCGGCCAGCGGGCCGCGCTGCCGGACGCCGTCTCCCACCAGATGCTCAGCCACGCCAGCGACCTGGAGGACCTGGCACGCTCCGACGCGGCCTTCGCCGGCCTGGTCGAGCGCGACTTCGCGCGGGCGGCCCGCGCCCACACCCAGTGGTGGGCGTCGGCGACGACCGATCGACAGCTCCTGGCTGGAGCGCGTTAGGTCGTGGCCCAGAGGTCGGTCCACCGGTGACCGAGCTCGTGCACCATCTCGCGCAGCGTGGGCAGGCTGACGCCGATCACGTTGTGCGGGTCGCCCTCGAGGCCGCGGACGAACGCCCCGCCGAGGCCGTCGACGGTGAAGGCGCCGGCGACGTTGAGCGGCTCGCCGGTGGCGACGTACGCCTCGATCTCGTCGTCGCTCAGGTCGGCGAAGTGGACCACGGTGTCGACCGATCTGACCACCTGCCGGCCGGTGTCCAGGTCGTGCAGGCAGTGACCGGTGTGCAGCACCCCGGACCGTCCTCGCATCGACCGCCACCGGGTCCGGGCGTCGTCGGCATCGTCGGGCTTGCCGAGGATCTGCCCGTCGAGCTCCAGCACCGAGTCGCAGCCCAGGACGAGATGCGCACCGGCCGCCAGCCCCGGCTCCTCGCGCAGCCGGGCCACGACCGCCTCGGCCTTGAGCTCCGCCAGCCGCGCGGCCATCGACGCCGGGTCGGGCCCGGTGACCTGGGACTCGTCGACGCCCGA
>JBQCEF010000085.1:0-2723 GCA_051960495.1 Nocardioides sp.
CACGAACATCGACAGGCCCGCCTGCCAGTAGGGCGTCTGGTTGTCGAGGCCGGCGAGCAGGAACAGCGCCACGGTGGTGACCGCCGCACCGAGGATCGGGAAGTGCTTGTAGCGCCCGGTGCGGGTCATCAGCTGGCCGGCGCCGATCGAGGTGGTGAAGATCCCGATCACCATCGGCAGCATCGCCAGGCCGGACTTCGTGGGAGACATCCCGTCGACGACCTGCAGGTAGACCGGGATGAAGATCAGCGCGCCGAACATCGCGATGCCGATCAGGAAGCCGAACAGGTTCGCGACCGAGAAGATCGAGTTGCGGAACAGCCGCATCGGGATGATCGGCTCGGCCGCGCGCAGCTCGACGAGCACGAACACGACTGCGAGCACGGTGCCGGCGACCAGCAGTCCGATGCCGGTGCCGGAGCCCCAGCCCAGGTCCGGTCCGGCCCAGGCGGTGTAGAGCAGGTACGACGTCACCGACGCCACGATCGTCGCGGCGCCGAGGTAGTCGATGCTGTGGTCCCTGCGGACGTGGTGGATCTTCAGGGCGGCCGAGGTGATCACCAGCGCGACGAGGCCGAGCGGCACGTTGATGAAGAAGATCCACTGCCAGCCCGGGCCGTCGGCGAACCAGCCGCCGAGCACTGGGCCCAGCACGGACGACGTGCCGAACACCGCGGCGAAGTAGCCCTGGTAGCGGCCGCGCTCGCGGGGCGGGATCACGTCGCCGATGGTCGCCATCGCCAGCGCCATCAGGCCACCACCGCCGAGACCCTGGATGGCGCGGAACGCGATGAGCTGGTCGATGTTCTGCGAGAAACCCGCGAGCAGCGAGCCGACGAGGAAGGTGACGATCGCGATCTGGAACAGCAGCCTGCGGCCGTAGAGGTCGGAGATCTTCCCCCACAGCGGCGTGGACGCGGTGGCGCTGAGCAGGTAGGCCGTCACTACCCACGACAGCTTGTCGAGGCCGCCGAGCTCCGAGGTGATGCGAGGCAGCGCGGTGCCGACGATGCTCTGGTCGAGCGCGGACAGGAACATGCCGACCATCAGGCCGCTCATGACCACGAGGATCTGCTTGTGGGAGAGGTATCCCTGGCTGTCGGGCGTCATGACTGGAGGTTCTCCTGGGGGGTGAAGGCGTCGGCGAGGCGGTGGAGCAGGCTGCGCAGCGACTCGCGGTCCTCGTCGGACCAGTCGGCGATGACCTCGCCGATCAGCTGCCGGCGCCGCTGCGCACCGTCCTCGAGGGAGCGGCGACCGGAGTCGGTCACCGCGAGGCGGCTGGCCCGGCCGTCGTCGGGGTCGGTGGTGCGCTCGATCAGGCCGCGCTCCTCGAGAGCCCGGACCTGGCGACTGACGGTGGAGGCGTCGAGGTCGAGCGCGGCGGCGAGCGCGGTCAGCCGGATCGGTCCGGCATGGGCCACCATCTTGAGCAGGGCCAGCGCGGTGAACTCGACCTCGTCGCCGGGCAGGTGCTGTCGCAGCCGGCGGCCGACCCGGATCGTCGCGGCCATCACGGCCTCTTCGGCGGTCGCCGGCGCCACCGAGGTCGCCGGGGTCTGCGGGCCGGCGCCGTCGGCCGTCCGGGCAGCGGCGCCGGAGGGGGAGTCGAGGGTCATGCGACCAAGGATGCACTAGATGCATGGCCCAAACAAATGAGTTTCGGGTGACCCCGCTCACCTGCCCCGTCGAGTGGGCAGGGCCCGTCCGGGGCATGACGTCCGGGCCACCGGGTACGGCGTAGGTCTTGACCGACGAGAAGGAGGGTGACATGCCTGCCAAGGACGAACTTCCCTCGACCCTGCAGCGTTCGTCGAAGAAGGCGCAGGAGACCTGGGCCAAGACCCACGACTCGGCCGCCGAGGAGTACGGCGACGGCGAGCGTGCCCACCGCACGGCCTACGCCTCGCTCAAGCACGGCTTCGAGAAGGTCGGCGACCACTGGGAGCCCAAGGACGAGAAGGGCCCCTCGGACAAGCAGGCCCAGAAGGGCGGCTCCCAGGCACGCAAGGGCGGCGACACCGCCGGAGGGGTGGACGCCAACGCGTCCAAGAGCCATCTCTACGACATCGCCAAGGAGCTCGACATCGAGGGCCGCTCGCAGATGGACAAGGACGAGCTGGTCGACGCCATCCAGCACGCCAACGAGCGGAACACCCGCAACAGCCGCTCCTGAGCTCAGCCGGCGCAGGTCAGCGGAGCGAGCCGACCTGCACCGGTGCGGGTGTAGCCGCGTGCCCGTGGCTGTAGTGCCGGCGGGCGAGCCACCAGGCGGCGACCATGAGCCCGAGGACGTCCGCGAATCCCGCGATCGATGCCCACGGCAGGTCGATGTCTGCGGCCTCGACGTTGGCGAAGAACGAGCCGAGCGGGGTGAGCAGCGGCCACAGCACGAGCAGGTTGCGCGCCAGCGCGAACGCCACCGCGTACACGACACCCAGCCCGGTGAGGAACGCCATCTCCCGCAGCCCCATGCCGTAGCCCACGTGGTAGAGCCCGTACATAGCGGCTGCCCCACCGATCCCGATGACCGGGCCGAACTGGTCCTCCAGGACGTTCTGGACGAACCCGCGGAAGAAGACGGACTCGAAGACCCCGATGACGAGAGCCATGCACAGCAACGGCACCCAGTCCTGTGCCGCGGGCAAGTCGTAGCCCCACAGGGTCAGCGCGAACTGGACGCCGGCGAACAGCAGCGCCAGGACCGCAGTCACGCGCAGGTT
>JBQCEF010000086.1:0-6329 GCA_051960495.1 Nocardioides sp.
CGTGCGCCGCCTCCGCCGAGTCCACACCGACGCTGACGGTCGCGTGCTCCAGCAGCGCACGCAGCCGACGTCCCTTGGCGGCGTCGACCCACAGCGGGTAGGCGATGAACAGGTCGTCGAAGCCGGCAGCCGCGAACACCTCGGCCTCCGCGACGGTGGCGACGGTGATACCGCGGGCGCCCGCCTCGACCTGCATCCGGGCGATGTCCGGCGACTTGTGCGTCTTGGCGTGCGGCCGGAGCACCACACCACGGTCGAGTGCCAGCGCCGCCATCTCCGCGATGTTGCGCTCCAGCACCTCGGCGTCGACGACGAGGGCAGGGGTGGGGAGGTCGGGACCGCGCCAGGGCATGCCTCGGATCCTGCCACGCGCCGTTCGCCGCGGGGATCAGCCGGTGGCCTGCTCGGCCCGGGCCTGCAGCGCCAGCTCGCGGATCCGGGCGATGTCCTCGGGGGTGAAGACGCCGTTCACGCCGGAGATCGTGGCGAGCTTCATGCCGTGCTTGAGGCCGAGCCGGTAGATCTCCTTGACCTTCTCCCACTCGATGGCACGCCCGACGGTGTAGGTCTCGTAACGGCCCTCCAGTGCGAGTACGACGGTCTCGGCCATGCAGGCGTAGACGACTCCCGGGGGCAGCCCGATGTCGCGCATCCGGACCTCGCCGGGCAGCTCGATCTCTCCCGACTCCACCACGAGCACGTCGGGGCGCCTGGCGACGTCCTCGGCCGAGAGGTCGAGCGGGCGCGCCACGTCGGTGATGACGCAGCCCGGCTTGACGGCCATGATGTCGAGCACGCGCTTGCCGGCTCCGGAGGTGGCGGTGACGATGACGTCCATGTCGCCCAGGTGCTCGTCGGGCGAGGCCGCGACGTGGACCTCGGCGCGGGGGTGGGCGCGCTCGATGTCGTGCTTGAGCGCGAGCAGCTTCGCGGACTCCGGGGAGACCAACCAGAGCTCGTCGCTGGCCAGCGCGAGCAGCCGGGCGCACACCGACCCGATGGCCCCGGAGGCACCCACCACCATCACCTTGCCCTTGATCCGCCCCTGGTCGTCGACCTCGGCGAGCCCGAGCTGGTTCACCGCCTCGTGCGCGGCCCAGAGGGCACCGGAGGCGCTGTAGCTGTTGCCGGTCGTGACCGGCAGGCACGCCTGCTTGGCCACGGTGACGCCCGCGTCGCCGACGACCTTCGTGAAGGCCCCGAGCCCCATCACCTGGGCACCGAGCTTGCGGGCGATGTCGGCTGCGGCGAGCAGCCGGGAGTAGGTGAACTCCGGGCTGTGCGCCATCAGCTCCTTGGGCGTCCCGCCGACCGTGATCAGCCAGCCCTCGGCCTCGGCGCCGGTGGGGGACTTGATGCCGGTGACGTGGCTGTAGGTGAGCGGCGGTGCGTAGGCCAGGGCCTTCTCGACGAGGTCCACGACCGGCCCGGGAGAGACCTTGGTGATCGTGGCGAGCGGCTCCACGTTGGTGAAGAACTTCTGCGACAGCGGGTGGATCACGAACGCGAACCGGCTCTTGCGGCGCGGGCCGTTCGGGTAGAGCAGCCGGGGTTCCAGCCCCGCCGCGTCGATCATGTCCAGCAGGTCGTCGTTGGTGAGGTTGCCCGACCCGGACTCCGTGGCCGCCAGCATCATCGCCTCGAGCACGGCCGCGGAGACGGTCACGCCCGGCAACGGCTGGGGTGTCGCGTCGAGCACCATGTCAACGCCGCGGTGGCCGAGCTCGGCCAGCCTGTCCTCGGAGATCGACGAGGTGATGAGGGTCTTGCCGGCGAGGTCCTCCAGGCCGAAGCCGGTGAGCTCGTCGTACGTCGCGACCACCACGTCGCAGTCGCGGGCGGCCCGGCGGGCCAGGGCGTGGCTGACGCGGTGGCCGGGGGCCTGGATCTGCGACTTCACCGGCCGGGGGAGCCGGTGCACCGGCCACAGCGCGACGTCGGCGGCCAGCCCGAGCACCGGGACGGCGTTGAGCCGGGCGGGCAGGTCGAGACGCAGCAACGGGTCGGCGAACTCCAGGTTCTGGGTGTACTCCCGCAGGATGCGGGTGGTGCGCTCGTGGTTCATCCCGCCGAGGACGACGGTCCGGGCGTTGTCGAAGTACCCCGGCATCTCGGACTGCACGTGCCGGATGGCCCACTCCTGGAGCACGTCGCGCAGGGCGTGGCCGTTGGTGACCGGCACCTGGTGAGCAGCCCGCATGACGCGCTCGATGTCGTCGAGCTCGCCGTCGTAGAGGCCGGCGGCGCGCGCCTCGCGAATCCCGGTCACCGCGACGGCGGACGCTTCGTCGGCCCACTTGCGGACGAGCTCCTCCGCGGCGTCGACGTCGCCGCCGGTGCCCATTCGGACGATCCGGAACTCGCGGTCCAAGAAGGTGACCAGCTCGTCGTAGTCGCGATCCGGGCCGGTCAGGCTGACGTTGACCACGAGGGCGGGTGGCGTCGGGGACATCATGACTCCTGGGGTGTGGCGTTCTCAGATCATCGCGGCGGCGTCGTACTCCGGGTGCGCGCGCATGAACTCGAGCAACCGGCCGGCGTAGCTGTCGAAGTCCGGGCACTCCAACCCGGACCCGGCGAGGTCGGTGGTCGTGTTGCGCGTGGAGTAGCTGGTGGGGGAGGCGAAGTAGTCCAGCGCCTCCGCGGGAAGGCCCAGGAGGCGCTCCATGCCGGGCACCGACTCGATGAGGAGCCGGGCGGGGCGCAGCGGGAGCGGGACCCACAGCACCCGCTTGCCGAGGTGCCGCGCGAAGGTCTCGACCAGGTGCCGCGCGGTCGGGGGTCGTGGGTCGGTCAGGGCGTAGGTCCGGCCCGACGAGTGCGCATGCACCGACAGCTCGTCCATCGCTGCGACGACGAAGTCGCGGGGGACCAGCCAGACCTTGACCCGGTCGGCGTCCCCGACAGCCGGCACGACGGCCAGCGGCAGCTGCCGGCGCAGGAACGTCGCCAGGAAGTAGGGGCCGTCGTACTTCTGGGTCTCGCCGGTGTGCGAGTCGCCGACCACGATCCCGGGTCGGTAGATCGTCGCGGGAAGGCCGTCGGTCATGGCCTTGCGGACCAGCATCTCGGCCTCGAACTTCGTGGACTCGTAGTGGTTGCGGAACGTCTGCCCCTCGTCGAGCCCGTCCTCGGGGAACTCGCCCTCGTAGCGGCCGCTGACGTAGCAGGTGCTGACGTACTGCAGCCGACGCAGCCGGGGGAGCGAGGCGCACAGGTCCAGCACGTTGGCGGTTCCGGTGACGTTGACCCGGTGCGCGACCTCCGCGGAGACAGCCAGGTCGTAGACGGCTGCGAGGTGCCAGACCTCGGTCACGTCGTCGAGCCACCTGGGGCGGTCCTCGGGCAGGCCCAGGGACGGCACGGTGATGTCCCCGGCCACCAGCTCGATCCTCCCGGCGGTGTGCGGGTGGGACGCCGTCAGGTCACGCACCCGCGCACGCGCCAGCGCGAGGTGCCGGGCCTGCACCAGGCAGACGGCGCGGGTGTCGTCGCGCCGGGCGAGCAGCCGGGGCAGCAGCGCGGACCCGAGGAAGCCGGGGAAGCCGGTCATCAGCAACGTGTTCACGAGGCAACGATGCGACGCGCACGCGGTGGGCGTCAGTGTCGAAGGGCCCGCATTCAGGTGACGGCTCCCACGCCGAGCCGCCGGGGACCATCGGCACTGGCCGGGCGGCGCTGCCCGCCGCAGGCTGGTCGCGGAGAGGGGCTGAGCATGCCGACCGACACCGCCACCCGGACCGTCGAGGTCGACGCGCCGTACGACGAGGTGCTGGGCACGATCCGCGACGTGGAGAGCCAGGCCGAGTGGATCCCCGAGATCCTCGAGGCCGAGCTGCTCGAGGTCTACGAGGACGACGACCTGCCGGCCACGGCGCGGTTCAAGGCGTCGGCCACGGTCGGGACCGACGAGTACACCCTGAGCTACGAGCACCCGGACGACGGGATGAGCTGGACGATGGTGAAGGGACGCCTGCAGACCGGCCAGGAGGGGCGCTACACGCTGCAGTCGCTCGACCCGTCGCGCACGGCCGTCACCTACGAGCTCACCATCCACCACAACCTGCCGCTGCCGGGGTTCATCCGCAGCCGGGTGATCAAGGGGCTGGTGGACAGCACGCTGAAGGGCCTCAAGCAGCGCGTGGAGCAGCCGCGCTGATCAGCCCCGGCCCTCGGCCTCCTGCTGCTCGTCGACCTTGTCCTTGACCCGGCCCATGCCGGGGATCTTCGCGAGCATCAGGTTCAGCTCACGGGACACGTCGAGGAGGTCGTGGAGATCCGGCGCCACGGTGTTGAGGCTGTCCAGCACCGGCATTATGTCAACTTCCATGCGCTGCGCCAGTCGGGGCATCTGGTCGACCAACGTGACGACCGCGTCCACCTCGGCGGGCGAGGTGGTCTCGGCGAGCCGCTCGAGGACGGGCTGGAGCCGGTTCAGCGACGGCTCGAGGCCGTCCAGGAGCGTGGAGACCCGGTCGTTGAGCGGGCCGACGCCGGCGAGCAGGTCGTCGCTGCGGGCGACGACCTCACGGGAACGGTCGACGACGTCACGCGAGCTCGAGACGACCTCACGAGAACCGGACACGACGTCGTCGGCCGCTGCCCGGGTCGCGTCGATGTCGTCGACGACCCGGTTGACGCGCTCGAGCAGCTTCTCGGCCTCGGCGATGAGCCGCAGGACGCGGGGACCGGCGGCAAGGAGCTGCTCGAGCACCTGGCGGACGTCGTGGGGACCGGGGAGGGGAAGGGGCAGGCGCATGCCGTCACCGTAGCCGCGTCCACGAAAGTTGACATAATGTCGCTTATCGGCGACCTATCGAGTCCGCTCCGCCGGGCGGCCCGGGTCAGTAGCCTGCCCCCACGGGAGGATCCATGACCAACGAGCCAGGCACGAGATCGGCCGACCTGGTGCTGCCGACGCTGGCGCTCGGCGTCTCGGTGCTGGCCGCGGTTGCGATCTGGCTCGACGCCGTCGAAGGAGCCAGCCTGCCGGCGCCGCTGTTGCTGGTGCCCGGCCTCGCGCTGGCGGCTGTCGTGCTGAGTGCCCTCGCGCTGCACCGCTCGACCGGGACGGCCCGGGCCCTCGCTGTCACGAGCGCGGTGCTGTCGGCGGTCGTCGCGCTGGCGCTGCTGCTCCTGCTCGTGATCGTGCTCCTGTACCTCCCGGCGACCTGACGTCCTCTACACCGCGCCGACGTAGGCGGCGAGGTGCTGGCCGGTCAGCGTGGACCAGTCGGCGACCAGGTCGGTCGGCGTGCCCTCGAACACCACCCGGCCGCCGTCGTGGCCGGCACCGGGACCCAGGTCGATGATCCAGTCGGCGTGCGCCATCACGGCTTGGTGGTGCTCGATCACGATCACCGACTTGCCGGCGTCCACCAGCCGGTCCAGCAGCGCTAGCAGCTGCGCGACGTCGGCGAGGTGGAGCCCGACGGTCGGCTCGTCCAGGACGTAGACGCTGCCCTTCTCGGCCATCTGGGCGGCGAGCTTGAGACGTTGCCGCTCGCCCCCGGACAGGGTGGTCAGCGGCTGCCCCAGGGTGACATAACCGAGACCCACGTCGGCCAGTCGGCCGAGCACCTTGTGCGCCGCCGGCGTCCGCGCATCTCCGTCCGCGAAGAAGCTCTCGGCCTCCGTGACCGACATCGCGAGCACCTCGGAGATGTTGCGGCCGCCCAGCGTGTACTCCAGAACCGAGGCCTGGAACCGGCGGCCCTCGCACTCCTCACAGGTCGACTCGACCGTGGCCATCACGCCGAGCTCGGTGAAGATCACGCCCGCGCCCTTGCACGCCGGGCAGGCCCCTTCGGAGTTGGAGCTGAACAGCGCCGGCTTCACGCCGTTCTCCTTGGCGAACGCCTTGCGGATCGGCTCGAGCAGCCCCGTGTACGTCGCCGGGTTGCTGCGCCGCGACCCACGGATCGCCCCCTGGTCCACGACCACGACACCGTCGCGGTCCGCCACCGAGCCCTGGATCAGCGAGCTCTTGCCGGACCCGGCGACCCCGGTGAGGACGCAGAGCACGCCGAGCGGGACGTCCACGTCGACGTCCTTGAGGTTGTGGGTGTCGGCCCCGCGCACCTCGATGGCCCCGGTGCTCGTGCGCACCTTCTCCTTCAGCGTCACGCGGTCGTCGAGGTGGCGACCGGTCACCGTGTCGCTCGCCCGCAGGCCCTCCACGCTGCCTTCGAAGCAGATCTCGCCGCCGTCCACACCGGCGCCGGGCCCGAGGTCGACGACGTGGTCGGCGATCGCGATCGCCTCCGGCGTGTGCTCGACGACGAGGACGGTGTTGCCCTTGTGGCGCAGCTGCAGTAGCAGCTTGTTAA
>JBQCEF010000087.1:0-8200 GCA_051960495.1 Nocardioides sp.
CGCACGACCGGCGGTGGCGGCTGGGGAGACCCGCTGACGCGGCCGTACGACGAAGTCGCGCGCGACGTGCTCTGGGGCAAGGTGTCCCGCAACGGCGCGCGGGCCGACTACGGCGTCGTCGTCACCGGCCCGGACGACGTCCCGGAGGTCGACAGCGCGGCCAGCGACACGCTGCGGGAGGAGCTGCGCGGCACACGCGGGCCCGAGGAGAGCAGGCCGTTCTTCGACCGGGGACCGGGTTACGCCAGCCTGGCCGCCGGGGCGACGGCCGCCGACGTGGACTGGCTGCGATGACCCGCCCGCTGACCCTGATCACCGGCGGCGGCCGCGGCATCGGCGCCGCCACTGCGCGTCGTCTCGCGGCCGAGGGGCACGACCTGGTGCTGGGCTACGCGCGCGACGAGGCCGCGGCCGAGGAGACCGCCGACGCGGTCCGTGCCGCCGGGGCGACCTGCCGGACGTTCCGGGCCGACGTGTCGGACGCCGCCGAGGTCGACGCGCTCTTCGACGCCGTTGCCGAGTGGGGGCTGCTCACCGGGCTGTTGAACAACGCCGGCGCCACCCTGCACCTCGGCGACCTCACCGAGACGCCCGTCGACGTGATCGAGCGGGTCATCGCGGTCAACCTCACCGGCGCGGTCCTCTGCGCCCGGCGCGCGGTGCGGGACATGACGCAGGGAGGCGTGATCGTCAACGTCAGCTCGGCGGCGGCGACGCGCGGTGCGCCGCACGAGTACGTCCACTACGCCGCCGCCAAGGCGGGGGTCGACGCGCTGACCAACGGGCTCGCGCAGGAGGTTGCGCCGCGGATCCGGGTGTTCGGGGTGGCGCCGGGGGTCGTCCGCACCACCATCCACGCCGACGCCGGCGACCCCTCGCGCCCGGACCGAGCCGCCGACACGGTGCCGATGGGTCGCGCCGGCGAGCCCGAGGCGGTCGCCGAGGCGATCGCCTGGTTCCTCACCGGCGCCCCGGACTACGCGACCGGCGCGACCTTGCGGATGGGAGGCGGCCGATGAGGGTCCTGCTCGCGCTGGGCGGCAACGCGATGACGGCGGAGGACGGCAGTGCCCGCCCCGGCGACCAGATCGCCGCGGCGAAGGTCGCGATGGCCAGCGTGGCCGACCTGCTGTGCCGCGACGACGACCCGTGGGAGGTCGTGATCACCCACGGCAACGGCCCCCAGGTCGGCAACCTGCTGGTCAAGAACGAGCTCGCGGCGCCCGTCGTACCCCCGGTGCCGCTCGACTGGTGCGGCGCGCAGACCCAGGCCACGCTCGGGTTCATCCTGATGAACGCCCTCGAGCAGGCGCTCGCCGAGCGCGGTGCGTCCCGCCGCTGCGCCACCGTGGTGACCCGGACCCGCGTCGACGCCGACGACCCCGGGTTCACCCGCCCGACCAAGCCGATCGGCCGGTTCCTGACCGCCGAGGAGGCGGACGTGCTGGTCGACCACGGCGAGATGTGGGAGGACCGCGGCGAGAAGGGCTGGCGGCGCGTCGTCGCCTCCCCGGAGCCGCGCGAGATCCTCGACGCACCTGCCGTCACCGCGCTGGTCGACGCGGGGTTCGTTGTCGTGGCCAACGGCGGCGGCGGGATCCCCGTGATCGCCGAGGCGGACGGCCTCCGCGGCGTGGAGGCCGTCATCGACAAGGACCTCGGCGCCGCGCTCCTGGCGCGCACGGTGTCCGCCGACGTGCTGGTCATCGCCACCGACGTCCCCAACGCGGTGCTCCGCTTCGGCACCCCCGACGCCGAGCCGATCGGCAACATCTGCGTGACCCACCTCCGCGCGCTGGCCGCCGAGGGCCACTTCGCGAGCGGCTCGATGGGCCCGAAGGTGGATGCCGCCTGCCGCTTCGTGGAGCAGGGCGGCAGGTACGCCGTGATCACGAGCCTCGACCACATCGTCGACGCGGTGGCCGCCAACGCCGGCACCGTCGTCGTCCCCGAACCAGCCCACAACCAAGGAGAGTCCGATGCCTGAGCCCATCGAGGTCCGCAAGGTCCCGATCCTGAACGTGTCCGACGCCAGCGGCCTCGCCGAACTGATCGACTCCGGCGTGCTCGAGGCCGACCGCGTCGTCGCGGTGATCGGCAAGACCGAGGGCAACGGCGGGGTGAACGACTACACCCGGATCATCGCCGACCGGGCCTTCCGGGAAGTGCTCGTCGCCAAGGGCACGCGCTCCGCCGAGGACGTCAAGCAGATACCCATCGTCTGGTCCGGCGGCACCGACGGCGTGCTCAGCCCGCACGCGACGGTGTTCGCGACGATGCCGGCCGAGCAGGCCGAGCAGACCGACGAGCCACGGCTCACCGTCGGGTTCGCGATGAGCGAGGTGCTGATGCCCGAGGACATCGGCCGCACCGCGATGGTCACCAAGGTGGCTGACGCGGTGAAGGTGGCGATGGAGCGCGCCGGGATCACCGACCCGGCCGACGTGCACTACGTGCAGACGAAGACCCCGCTGCTGACCATTCACACCATCCGCGACGCCAAGAGCCGCGGCAAGACCGTGTGGACCGAGCACACCCACGAGTCGATGGACCTCTCCAACGGCTGTACGGCGCTCGGCATCGCGGTCGCCCTCGGCGAGATCGAGATGCCCAGCGACGAGGACGTCATGCACGACCGTTCCCTGTTCAGCGCGGTCGCCTCGTGCTCGAGCGGCGTCGAGCTCGACCAGGCGCAGGTCGTCGTGGTCGGCAACGCCCGCGGAGTCGGTGGCCGCTACCGCATCGGTCACTCGGTGATGAAGGACGCGCTCGACGCGGACGGCATCTGGGCGGCGATCAAGGACGCCGGGCTCGACCTGCCCGAGCGCCCGCACTGGACCGACCTGCAGGGTCGGCTCGTCAACGTGTTCCTCAAGTGCGAGGTCAGCCAGGACGGCCAGGTGCACGGGCGCCGCAACGCGATGCTCGACGACTCCGACGTGCACTGGCACCGGCAGATCAAGTCCTGCGTGGGCGGCGTCACCGCTTCCGTCACCGGCGACCCGGCGGTGTTCGTGTCCGTCTCCGCGGCGCACCAAGGACCCGACGGCGGCGGACCGGTCGCGGCGATCGTCGACCTCGGCGACGACCCGACCGGCTACGTGCCGCCGGCGCTCTGATCGTGGGTCTCCTCGGGGCGCCAGCAGGGAAATGATGGGCACACGACCGACCCTGTTCCTGACGGTGGGACTCCCGGGCACCGGGAAGACCACCGTCGCACGGCGCCTCGAGGTGAAGAAGTCGGCGCTCCGCCTCACGAAGGACGAGTGGGTCAAGGCCCTGTACGGGCCCGGGAACCCGACGTCGGCCTCGGACGTCATCGAAGGACGGCTGATCGACATCGGGCTGCGAGCCCTCGAGCTCGGCATCAGCGTCGTCGTCGACTTCGGTCTCTGGGCTCGTGACGAGCGCTCCGCACTTCGGCACGCAGCCGCCGCGCTCGGTGCAGCGGTGGAGATCCACTACCTCGAGCTCTCGCCGGCCGAGCAGCGGAGGCGGCTAGAAAAGCGCCAGGCCGAGGAGCCGCACACGACCTGGCACATGTCCGACGTCGAGCTCGCCGAGTGGGCTGCTGTCATCTGCGTCCCCACGCAGGGGGAGCTGGACGGCACCGAGCCGGTAGGCGACCCGCCCGTGGGATTCGTGACCTGGGAGGCGTGGCGCAGGCACCGCTGGCCACCGTCGGTCCCCTAGGGTCAGGGGTCCGAGCCGACGACCCGGCTCTCTCGGAGGACGGGGACACCATGACAGCGACCGACTACGACGACTTCGCCGAGGCCTACGCCAAGGAGAACGAGTCCGGGCTCTTCAACGCCTACTACGCGCGCCCCGAGGAGCTCCGCCTCGCCGGTGACGTGGCTGGCCGTCGCGTGCTCGACGCCGGTTGCGGCTCCGGGCCGCTCACAGAGGCGCTGCGCGCCAAGGGGGCGACCGTCGCAGGCTTCGACGTGAGCGCGGCCATGGTCGACCTGGCCCGCGAGCGACTGGGGGAGGGCGCCGACCTGCGTGTGGCCGACCTCGCCGAGCCGCTGCCGTACGACGACGCCGAGTTCGACGACGTCGTCGCCTCTCTCGTGCTGCACTATCTGGAGGACTGGTCCGGTCCGCTCGCCGAGCTGCGACGCGTGCTCAAGCCGGGCGGACGCCTGATCGTCACGGTGAACCATCCCGCCGCTTACGCGATCGTCTACCCCGAGGCCGACTACTTCGCCGTCACCAAGTACTCCGAGGACTACGTCTTCGACGGCCGGACCGTGTGGCTGACCTTCTGGCACCGCCCCCTGCACGCCATGGCGGACGCCTTCGCTGCAGCGGGACTCCGCATCTCGACCATCAGCGAGCCGCCCCCGGCCGCGAACACGCCTCCGGAGCTGCTTCCGCCCGGCCTGGAGCCCGGCCGGTCGTTCATGTGTTTCCTGTTCTTCGTGCTCGAGGCTGTGTGACCGTTCAGGCGCACAGCCCGACGCGTTCGGCCGCCTGCTTCTCGGCCTCGGTGCGTGCTTTGCCGGGCCTGTTGTGCGGGGCCTTCGCGCTCGTGGCGGTCTCCCGGACCTGCTGGGGGAGCGGGTCGTCGGTGCGCATGGCCTGCCACACCCGGTCGGCGGCGGGGGCCCACTGCACCCGGTTGTGGTCGGGCGGATACGCCTCGGTCGGGATCGAGGCGAACCGGATGTCATCCGCGCCGATGCCTCGCAGCTGCTTGGCGAGGCCGACCAGGTCGTCCAGCTGCGCCAGCTCAGGGTCGGTGCTCACCGACCGGGTCGCGGCGTCGAGGAAGCGGTAGAGCTTCACGGGGTTGGTCAGCGTGCCCAGCGACAGAGCCTTGTTGGCCATCGAGGCCATGAACGACTGCTGCCGGCGCATGCGGCCGAGGTCTGAGCCGTCGCCGAACCCCTTGCGCTCGCGCACGTAGGCGAGGGCCTGGGCGCCGTCGACGTCGTAGGTCCCCTCGTCGAGATGGATGTCGCTGCGGGGGTCGTCCACCTCGAACGGCACGCAGACCTGGACGCCGCCGAGCGCGTCGACCATGGTCTTGAAGCCGTTGAAGTCGATGACGACGACGTGGTCGACGGGCACCTCGGTCAGCTGCTCGAACTGTTTGACCGTGCAGCCGGCACCGCCTCGGCCGTAGGCCTCGTTCCACAGGTCCAGCCCGCCGGGAACCGCTGCGCCGTCCGCTGTCGTGCAGTCCGGACGCTGCACCATGGAGTCCCGCGGGATGCTCACCCCGTAGGCGGACGTGCGGTCGACGTCGATGTGCATCGCGATCGTGGTGTCCGACAGGCCCGGGGTCTCGCCACCGATGCCCGTGTTCTCGCGCGAGTCGGACCCGAGCAGCAGGATGGTCAGTGGGTCATGGTCCTCCGCGGGCTCGACGATCTTCGTCGGCCTGGGCCCCAGGTCCCCGAGCGGAAGCGCCGTGATGTTGTCGTCGAGGTGGCGGTAGACGACGAAGCCGCCGGCCGCGAGAACCACCGCCAGCCCGGCGACCAGGACGAGGACCCGGCGCCAGACGCGGCGCCGGCCGGCGTGTCCGGGCGCGCTCGGTGGCGTCACATGTGCTCCTCCCTTTGCCCTGTACGACGCCTCCGCGCCGCCGGAGGTTGCCTTGGGGTGCGCGTCGAACGGTCAGAGCGCGCGGATGCCCCAGTGCACCGTCACCGAATCACCCTCGGAGCCGGCCGGAGCCAGCACGACCAGGTCGTCACCGGAGTTGAACGCGTTCGGCGGAGCGGTCATCGGCTCGATGGCGATCGCGGAGCGGGGCTCGGGGAGCTCGTCGGCGGTGTAGACCTGGACCCAGTGGTGCGAGTCGTCCATCCACACCTGCACCGCGCCGTCCGGGCCGCGCAGCGTGACCGTCGCGTGTCCGGAGCCGTCCCGGGCGAGGTCGGTGTAGGGCGTGTCGAGGACCGTGTCGCCGACGGGTCGCGTCGTACGGAAGTCCAGGTCCCCGGCCACCGCCTCGCGGGCGACCGGGATCTTGCGCTCGTCGACGCGCAGTGCGGTGTCCGCGGGCACCTCGAGCTGCCACGCGTCGACGGGCCCCGGGCCGACGCTGAGGTAGGGGTGCGCGCCCGCCGCGAACGGCGCCGGATCAGCGGCCAGGTTCGTCGCCGTCACCGTCGTCGTCAGTCCGCCCTCGGAGACGACGTACCGCACCGACAGGTCCAACGACCACGGGTAGCCTGGCTGAGCCATCAGCCGGTACCCGAGCTCGACGCTGTCGGCGCTGTGCGTGACGACGCGCCAGGCGGTCCAGCGCGTCAGGCCATGGCTGGCGTGGCCGCGCGAGACCTCGGTGATCGGCAGCTGGAGGTCGCGGCCCTCGAACCGGTATCGCCCGTCGGCGATCCGGTTGGGCCAGGGGAGCAGCTGCTGACCGCGTCCGCCCGAGGCGTGCTCATCCACGGGGTAGCCGGCGACCAGGGCGCGCCCCTCGTGCTCGAGCTCGCGGAGCCCGGCCCCGCTCTCGGTGACGACCGCGCGATACCCGCCCGCGGCTATGACCAGCTGTTCTCCACTCGGTGCGACCACGGCTCCACCCTGTCAGAAATGGGGTGCGTCGCACCACGCGGTGCTTCTACGCTCGCGGACGTGGATCTCACCCTGCGCCCGCTGGCGACCTCCGACATCCCCGACCTGGTCCGGCTGCTCGCCGAGTCCGAGGAGGTCGACCAGACCTCGGAGCACTACAGCGCGGCTGACCTCGAGGAGGAGTTCGCGAACCCCGACATCGAGGTCGGCAAGGACTTCGTCGGCGGCTACGAGGGCGAGCGGCTCGTCGGCTACTTCCAGGTCTACGCCCGCGCGAGCGACGGCACGCACCACAAGGTGCACGTGGGCGGCACGGTCGCGCCGGACCGCCGCGGCAACGGGATCGGCACCGCGCTGGTGGAGGCGATGCTGGCGCGGGTCGACCAGGTGCACGCCGAGCGCCACCCGGAGCTGCCGGTCAAGGCCATGCTCAGCGCGATCTCGACGAACACCACGCAGGCGGATCTGCTCGCGAGCGCCGGGTTCGTCGCCGAGCGCTACAGCTTCAACATGCGGACGACGTTGGGGGCGGTCGACGCCCCGCCGCCGGTGCCGGAGGGTCTCGAGCTGCGCCCGTACGACGACTCCTTCGCCGACGCCCTGCTCGCGGCCCACAACGAGGCGTTCCTCGACCACCCGAACTTCACGCCTTGGAACGACGTGATGTGGAAGCAGTGGGTCACCGAGAGCCGTAGCTTCCGACCCGACCTCACGTTCGTCGTGGTCGACCCGGCGGCGCCGGAACGCATCGTGGCCTACGTGCAGAGCGCCGAGTTCGACGCGCACTTCGCCGCGACCGGCCGCCGCGAGGCCTACATCGGCAAGGTGGGCACCCTGCGCGACTTCCGCGGCCGCGGCCTGGCGGGCACGCTGCTCCGGCACGTGCTGGCGGCCGCCCAGGAGGCGGGGTACGACGAGGCCTCGCTCGACGTCGACTCGGAGAACCCCACCGGCGCGCTCGGGGTCTACGAGGGGGCCGGGTTCACCGTGGACAGCCGCTGGACCGACTTCTCGCTGGTCCGCCCGCCCGTGGGGTGACCTTGGCCTCTGCCGCCCGGCGGCGCGCGGTCCTACCGTTCAGATGACGCCACCGGAGCGGGAGGCGCAGCGCGCGGAGAGGAGCTGGGGGATGGCGAGCCGGCTGCTGACCGCGGCCCTCGCAGCGGCCGTCGTGCTGGCGGTCTCCCCGGCGACCGCACGGGCGAGCTCTAGTGGCGTGGCCGCCGCCCTTACGCCTGCCGCGTCGGCGACCGCGACGGCGTCGGCCCGCTCGTGGACACTGCGGGACCGCTTCTCCCGCGAGGTCGTCCGCCCCGGCGACACCGACGTCGACCCCTACCACGTCGAGCACGTCTACGAGCTGCAGTACCGGCTGCAGTGGCGCGGCCTGTTCGACGCCACCCCCACCGGCTACTACGGCCCGGTCACCAAGGCCGCGGTGCTGGAGTTCCAGCGGCGTAACGACCTCCCGCAGACCGGGGTGGTCGGGTACCGGACCTGGCGGCTGCTCATCCCGCGGACCGTCCGTGGCCGCAGCGACGTCCCGCCGTACTGCTTCGGGCCGGGATGGCGGGCCTGCTACGACCGGTCGCGGCACCAGGTGAACCTCTACCGCGGCGGCGTGCTGTGGAACTCCTGGCTGGTCCGCGGCGGCGCCTACGAC
>JBQCEF010000088.1:0-5660 GCA_051960495.1 Nocardioides sp.
TGATCGGGCTCAGGTAGCCGAGCAGGTGGGCGGCGTTGATGCCGAACGGCGAGGGGTACGCGCGCACGTTCTGCTGCTCGACCAGCACGGCCGGGAAGTCCTCGCCCTGCTCCATGATCGAGACCGCGACCTGCTGGCGGACGTCCTCGGCCACCGGCACCGGCTGGTACGGCGAACCGTTCCAGCACGTGCCCTGCACCGACCCCGCCTCGCCGCACAGCAGCAGCCGGGCGCGCATCTTCTTCACCGAGCCGCCGACCGCATCGGCGACCCGGCGCAGCAGCGTCGTCTGCTGGTCCTCGGACATCTTGTGCAGCAGCGTCCGGTCGACCGACACCACCCACGAGGTGCGGCTGGCCACCAGCGGGCGGCCCATGTCGTCGACGATGAGCCCGCGCGCGGGCTGCACCACCAGCTGGCGGACCGACTGCTCGGCGGCCTGCGCCTGGTAGGCCTCGCCGCCCAGGACCTGGAGGTACCACAGCCGGGCGAACAGCGTGACGAACAGCGAGAGCACCAGGGCCTGCACGACGACGAGCCGCAGCCGGCCCCGGGTGGCGGTGCGTCCGCGGGTCGCCCCGACTGACCGGGTGGTCGATCCGGCCATCAGTACGCGACCCGGTGCGGCGCGATCCGCCGCAGCAGCCGCATCGCCAGCGGCAGCACGAACGGGGTGAGCAGCACGTCGTACACGACCGCGATCGGGATCACCCGCAGCGCCTCGGCGGCGGGGACCGAGGGATCGTGCAGCACCATGCCGCTGAGCGCGAAGACCGACGTGCCGACGAACGAGGAGGCGGCGACCGTGACCACGGCGGCCACCGCGGAGGTGCCCGCGTCGTGCCGCACCCGGCCGGCGAGGTAACCGACGACGACCAGCGCCAGCGCCCAGCGGCCGGCGACATGGTCGGCGGGCGGGGCCAGGTCGATCGCCAGGCCGCTGAAGAATCCGAGCACCGCGGCGAAGTCGGGGCCGCGCACGAGCGCCGCCGCGACCACGAGCAGCAGGGCGAGGTTGGGCACGACGCCGTCGTAGGAGAGGTAGGAGAACGCCGCGACCTGCAGCACGACGGCCGCGGTCACCAGCACGGTCAGCACCAGAGCGCGCACGAGTCCCATCAGTCGTCCTCCCCCGCCGCAGTGACGCTGCCGGCCTTGATCACGGCCCGGTCGCCGCTGGTGCTCGCGTCGACCACCACGCCGACCAGGTCGAGCGAGCTGAAGTCCACGAAAGGGCGGATGACGGCCTGCTTGGAGAGCTGGCGCGGGCTGCTGTAGATCGACTCGACGACGCCGATCGGCACCCCGGCGACGTAGGGGGCGTCGTTGCGGCTGCCCCAGCTGACCAGCACGTCGCCGCGCTCGGGGGCCACGGCGCCGTCGACCAGGTCGAGGTCGAGCCGCGACTGGTCGCCGACCTGGCCGCGGCCACGCAGGAAGCCGACCTCCAGGTTGCTGCCGAGCCGGCCACCCACGACCGACTCCTGGTCGACGACGAGCAGGACGGTGGCGGTGTGCCGGTCGGCGCGGATGACCCGGCCCACGAGCCCGTCGTTGTTGAGCACGGTCAGGTCGGGGTGGACCCCCGAGGAGGTCCCCGCGTCGATCGTCACGGTGCGCGAGAACGACTGGGCCGGCCCCATCGCCACGACCCGCGCCGGGACGAGCGCGCGCCCGGACCGCTTCGAGCTCGCCAGCAGCCCGTCCAGCTCGGCGGCGCGGTTGCGCTCGGCGGAGCTCGTGGCGAGCTCGCCCTTGAGGTGGGCGTTCTCGGCCTCCAGCCGCGCCACGTCGGAGCGCAGCGCTCCGGTGGTGGTGAAGAAGCGCGGCACCGCGGTGATCGGGCGTACGACGGCGGCGGTCACGCTCTCGACCGGGCCGAACACCTCCCCGACCGCCGAGCGGACCGGGTCCACCGGGGAGCCGTCGCCGCCGCGGGCGTCGAGGGTGATCAGCGTGAAGCACGCGAGCAGCAGCAGGACCAGCGCCGCCTTGGACGGGCGCTGGTGCTGCGGGTCGGGGACGGCCACGTCAGCCCTTCCTCATCGCCGGGGCTCGGAGACGAGCACCTGCTGCAGGGCCTCGAACTCCTCGACGCACTTGCCCGCTCCGAGGGCCACCGAGTGCAGCGGGTCCTCGGCGATGTGCACGGGCATGCCGGTCTCGTGGCGGATCCGCTCGTCGAGGCCGCGCAGCAGGGCGCCACCGCCGGTGAGCACCAGCCCGCGGTCCATGATGTCGCCAGCGAGCTCGGGCGGGGTCTGGTCGAGCGTCGTACGGACCGCGTCGACGATCGCGTGCAGCGGCTCCTCGAGGGCCATCCGCACCTCGGAGGAGGAGACCACGACGGTCTTGGGCAGCCCGGAGATCATGTCGCGGCCGCGGATCTCCGCCTCCGGCTCGTCGGGGAGCGGGAAGGCCGAGCCGAGGGTCATCTTGATCTCCTCGGCGGTGCGCTCCCCCAGCATGAGGGAGTACTCCTTCTTCATCCACGCGATGATCGCCTGGTCGAGCTCGTCGCCCGCGGTGCGCACCGAGAGGCTGGTGACGATGCCGCCCAGGGAGATCACGGCGACCTCGGTGGTGCCGCCGCCGACGTCGACGACCATGTTGCCGGTGGCCTCGTGCACGGGCAGCCCGGCGCCGATCGCGGCGGCCATCGGCTCCTCGATGATGTAGACCCGACGGGCCCCGGCCTGGTAGCCGGCCTCCTTGACCGCACGCTGCTCCACCGCGGTGATCCCGCTCGGCACGCAGATGACCAGCCGCGGCTTGGTGAAGTAGCGCCGGCGGTGGACCTGCTGGATGAAGAACCGGAGCATCTGCTCGGTCGAGTCGAAGTCGGCGATCACGCCGTCCTTGAGCGGGCGGATCGCGGTGATGTTGTCGGGGGTGCGGCCGATCATCCGCTTCGCCTCGTGGCCCACCGCGAGGATCTCGCCGGTGGTCGAGTTCAGCGCGACGACGGAGGGCTCGTCGAGCAGCACGCCCTTGCCGCGCACGTAGACGAGCGTGTTGGCGGTGCCGAGGTCAACGGCCATGTCCCGGCCGATGATGCTGTTCGCCATACCTCTGATGCCCCTTGTCCTGACCGGACGGGCACCACCCGTCCCACCTGTCACAAAAGGCTAAGCGGCCGGAGGCGTGAGCCCCGGCAGGACACGCGCGGGCGGCGTCAGCTCTGCGCGCCGGTGCCCTCCTCGGGCAGGTCGGGGAGCCGGACCTCGAAGACGTCGTCGAGCCCGGTGATCCGGACCAGGTTGACCAGCATCGGGTTGGGGGCGAGCAGCTCGAGCGTGCCGCCGTTGTCGCTGAGCGTCTTGTGGGCGCCGAGCAGGGCGGCCAGGCCGGTCGAGTCGCAGAACTCGAGGCCGGAGAGGTCCACGACCACGGTGCGCGGCTCGCCGGTGAGGTCCGCGAGCGCGTCCTGCAGGTCCGGAGCCGTGCTGAGGTCGAGCTCGCCCGCCAGCGTCACCGTGGCGTCGTTGCCCTCTCGGGTGACCTCGATCGACAGTTCCATGGAATATCCGTCCTACCTCGAACGCTGTGACATGACGTGCTCCCCCGTGACCAACGCGCGCACGGGGGTGAGCAGGGCTCAATGTAGCCGACGCCGGACGGCGTGCGCGCGCGTGGTACTTTGACGAATCCTCGCCCGTGGAAGGGGGGACGCGGCGCATGGTCGACTCGGTGACCCCCCGCATGACAGAGGTGCCCGGCCTGGAGCAGGCCGGGCCGGTAGCGTCAGCCGACCTGACGCAGATCCTCGATCTCGAGCTCAGCGGCTCGCTGAACCTGCGGCGCACGGTGCTGCGCGTGCTCGACCTCGCGCGGGCGCGCCTCGCGGACTGGGCGATGCTCGTGGTGACCGAGCCCCGCAGCCAGAGCGTGCGGATGTACGGCGGCGCCGACCCGACGTTCACCGCCTCCTCGCGCCACACCCGGAGCGCTCCCCTGCTGGCCTCGGTGCTCGACGGCCACCACGCGCTGCTCCACGTCGCCCTCGAGGAGCAGCCCCACGACGCGCTCAGCGGGCTCATCCCCCACCCCGCCCTGCGCGAGGAGGCCGCGTCACTGTTGCCGGTGGACGTGCTGGCGATGCCGCTGACCGCCCGGGGCGGCTCGGTGGGCGCGCTGATCCTGGTCCGCAAGGACGGCGAGGGCTTCGACGACGACGACGTCGCGCTGGTGCGCCAGCTGGCCGAGCGTTCCGCGCTCGCCCTGGACTCGGCCCGGATCTTCGAGGAGCACTCGCGCGTCACGCGGGTCCTCGAGGACAGCCTGAGGCCCCCGCAGCTGCCGGTCATCCCGGGCGTCGAGGTGGCGGCCTGCTTCCGTGCTGCCGCCACGCACCTGGAGATCGGCGGCGACTTCTACGACGTCCACGGCGAGGACGGCGACTGGCTGGTCGTGCTCGGCGACGTCTGCGGCAAGGGCGTCGAGGCCGCCGTGCTCAACGGGCGCGCCCGGCAGAGCATCCGGACCGCGGCACGGTTCGACCGCAGCCCCGGCAACATCCTGCGCACCCTCAACGAGGTGCTGTACGACGACTTCTCCGACCGGTTCGTCACCGTGGTGTGCGGGCGCCTGCGCACGGTCGGGCCCGACCACTACCTCGTCGACGTGGCCGTCGCGGGCCACCCGCCGCCGATGCTGGTCCGGGCCGACGGCAGCGTCGAGCAGCCGGCCGTCACCGGACGCCTGGCCGGAGCCCTCCAGCACACGGACACCTACGAGGAGGTCACCGTCGAGCTGCTCCCCGGCGACGCGCTCGTGATGTTCAGCGACGGGATCTACGAGTCGCCCGGGGCGGACGGCTTCTTCGGCGTCGACCGGCTGCGTGACCTGCTCAGCTCCTACGCCGGCACCGGCGCCGCCACGATCGTGGAAGCGGTGGAGCGCGCGGTCGTCGAGCACCTCGACGACAACGGCCACGACGACATGACCGCGCTGGCCATCGTGCCGCGCCGCACCGGCGCCCGCGCCGCGGCGGCGACGTGACCGCCCTGGTGGACGAGGAGGTCGTCGACCGCTTCGACCGTGCTGTCGCCGCCGGTGACCGCGACGAGGCCCTGACCCTGGTCGATCGGCTCGTCGACGACGGGGTCGAGCCGATCGCGGTGATGGTCGACCTGGTGGCCGCCGTACAGCGGCGGGTCGGGCAGCGCTGGGCCGACGGCACCTGGTCGGTCGCGCAGGAGCACGCCGCCACCGGCATCGCGACCTCCGCGCTCGAGGCCGTGGGACGGCAGGTCCGCGCCACCGTGCCCGAGCGCGGCCGGGTGGTCGTCGCCTGCGCGGAGCACGAGTGGCACGCCCTGCCCGCGATGCTGGTCGCAAACGCGCTGCGGACCCGCGGCTGGAACGTCACGCTGCTCGGCGCGTCGACGCCGACGGCCCGGCTCAACCGCTACCTGCAGGACCTCGGGCCCGACCTCACCGCGGTCAGCTGCTCGGTGCCGGCCGGTCTCCCGCACTCCCGCGGGTTCATCGAGGCCAGCACCACCGCCGGCATCCCGGTGCTGGCCGGCGGCGCGGCCTTCGGGCCCGACGCCCGGCGGGCCGCCGCCCACGGCGCGACCCCCGGGGCGGCGGACGCCCGGCCGGCCGGGGAGCCAGCGGAGTACCAACCCAAGGTGGTCCGCGCGGCCGCACCCCAG
>JBQCEF010000089.1:0-10616 GCA_051960495.1 Nocardioides sp.
GCCGAGGTCGACCGCGTCGCGCGGGGGTTCGACACCCTCGGGCTGGTCGCCGGCTACCGGGTGATGATCGCGCTGGGAAACCGGGTGGAGTTCGTGACCTGCTACCTCGGTGCGCTGCGCGCCCGGCTGGTGGCCGTGCCGGTCAACCCGCGCTCCGCCACCGGCGAGTTGGTGCGGATGGTCGCCGACGCTGGCGCACGGGCCGTCATAGGCGACGCCGCCACCGTGATGACGCTGCGCCAGGCCGCGGCCGGTCTCGAGGACGCCCTGGTCGGCGCCGACGAGGAGCTGCGCGCTCGCACGCCCGTGCCGAGGATCATCGCGGTCGACACCCCAGCGCTTCCGGGCGAGACGACGTACGCCGACCTCACCGCGGGACAGCCCGGTGAGGCCCCCGCGGGTGACATCGACCCTGAGTCCCTGGCGGTGCTGCTCTACACGAGCGGGACCTCGGGGAGCCCGCGCGCCGCGATGCTCACCCACCGGGCCCTCGCCGCCAACATCGAGCAGGTCGGTGAGACCGAGCCGCCGATGATGACCGGCGACGACGTCGTGCTGGGTGTGCTGCCGCTGTTCCACGTCTACGGGCTCAACGCGGTGCTCGGCCAGGTGCTGCGCACCGGCGCGCGGCTGGTGCTCATGGACGGGTTCGACGTCGAGGGGTCGCTGCAGGTCATCGAGGACGAGGCGGTCTCCGTCGTGCCGGTCGCGCCGCCCGTGCTGGCCTACTGGCAGGCGCTGCCCGACCTGGCCGAACGGCTCGGCGGGGTGCGGATGGTGCTCTCCGGGTCCGCCCCGCTGTCCCCGGACCTGGTGACCTCCTTCGTGGCCAGGACCGGGATCCCGGTGCAGCAGGGCTACGGCCTGACCGAGGCCGCGCCGGTGGTCACCTCCACGCTGCGGAGCGCCGTCGCCAAGCCGGGGTCGGTCGGCGCCGCGCTTCCCGGCATCGACATCCGGCTCGTCGACGAGGCGGGACAGCCGCCGGCCGGCGAGGACGCCGCAGAGATCTGGATCCGCGGCGCCAACCTGTTCAGCGGCTACTGGCCCGACGGCGAGGACGGCCCCGATGCGGACGGGTGGTACGCCACCGGTGACGTCGGTTTCCTCGACCCCGACGGCGACCTGTTCCTGGTCGACCGGCTCAAGGAGCTGGTGATCGTGTCGGGCTTCAACGTCTACCCGGTCGAGGTCGAGGAGGTCATCGCGGAGGTCGACGGCGTGGCCGAGGCCGCGGTCATCGGTGCGCCGGACGAGCGCACCGGCGAGGCCGTGGTCGCCTACGTGAAGCCGTCCGCGCGGACCTCGATGACCGACGACGAGCTGGTCGCGGCGGTCCGGGAGCACTGCGCGGTCCGGCTGGCCCGGTTCAAGCAGCCCTCGCACGTGCACGTGGTCGAGGAGCTGCCGCACACCGTCACCGGCAAGGTCGCCAAGGGGGAGCTGCGCGCGGTGCAGCGTCGTCGCAACCTGGGGCTGCTGGAGTGAGCGCGGGGAGCGAGGGCCACGGCCCGGTCGAGCTCGGGGAGGTGCCGCCCCGGGTCGTGCTGTACTCGCGGCCCGGCTGCCACCTGTGCGACGACGCCCGCGCGATCGTCGAGTCGGTCTGCGCCGAGCACGGCGAGTCGTACGACGAGGTCGACATCACCACGTCCGAGGACCTGCTGGCGCGGTTCGGGGAGGAGATCCCGGTGACGTTCGTGGACGGCGAGCAGCACGACTTCTGGCGGGTCGACCCGGCGCGGCTCCGGGCCGCCCTGTCCGCCGGAGGCCCGCGCGGCTGACCCGCCCGGCCGGCCCCGGCGGGCCCATGTGGCGGCCGTGGGCGTCCGCGCTGATCTCGCACGATCGGCACCTCCCAAGCCTCCGGACGGTGCCGATCGTGCGGGACCAGCCGTCTGCATCCGGCGGCCCTGGCGGGCCGTCGCTGCCGGCGCACGTTCGGCAGGGTTTCGGCGGCCAGAACCTGCGCAGCGTGCGCAGGCGCGGCGTCGAAGGCGCCAGGAGGCGGGCCCCGGATCGGGTGAGACGTGTCACGTGTGCTAGGCCTGCCTACCGGTCAGTTTGTTCCCACGTTCACAAACTCCTAAAGTGACTGTGGCTGCCGGCCCTCCGCGGTCCGAAGTACGGTCTCGCAGCCGGGCGGCCATCCCAGGAGAGACGTGACCACACCTCGCAGCGCGCGGAACGGGGCCCCCACGCCGGGCGCTTCCCGAGCGACCGCTGCGAAGCCGCCGGCCCGTCCCGCCGAGCGGGGCATCCCCGAGGCCACCGTGGCCCGGCTCCCGGTCTACCTGCGCGCACTGATCACGCTCTCCGAGCGCGGGATCGCCACCTGCTCGAGCGAGGAGCTCGCCGCCGCGGCCGGGGTGAACAGCGCGAAGCTGCGCAAGGACCTCTCCTACCTCGGGTCCTACGGCACCCGCGGTGTCGGCTACGACGTGGAGTACCTCCGCTACCAGATCGCCCGCGAGATCGGGGTCACCCAGGACTGGCCCGTGGTGATCGTCGGGATCGGAAACCTCGGGCACGCCCTGGCCAACTACTCGGGGTTCAGCTCGCGCGGCTTCCGGATCGCGGCGCTGCTCGACGCCGACGCCGACCGGCAGGGCGAGCGGATCGGCCCGCTGCAGATCCGCGGCTTCGACGAGCTCGAGGCCATCGTCCACGAGCACGGCATCGCGATCGGCGTGATCGCCACGCCGGCCGCCGCGGCGCAGGCGGTGTGCGACCGGCTCGTCGCGGCCGGCGTCAGCAGCATCTTGAACTTCGCGCCGGCCGTGCTCAACGTCCCTGCGGGCGTCGACGTGCGGAAGGTCGACCTCTCCATCGAGCTGCAGATCCTCGCCTACCACGAGCAGCGCAAGGCCCTCGCCGACGGGGCGCTGCCGCTGGACGGCCTCGCTCCCGCGCTGCGGCCGGAGGCGGTGAAGCCGGCATGAGCATCCTCGTCGTCGGCGTCTCCCACAAGACCGCCCCGGTGTCCGTCCTCGAGCGCCTGGCCCTGAGCCGCGACGCGCTCGCGAAGCTGGTGCACGACGTGTCCTCCAGCGAGCACGTCACCGAGGCGACCGCGCTGGCGACCTGCAACCGCATCGAGATCTACGCCGACGTCGAGCGGTTCCACGGCAGCGTCGAGTCGGTGTCGCGGATGCTGTGCGAGCTCGCCGACGAGGCACCGGAGGACGTCGTACCCCACCTCTACGTGCACTACGACGACGGCGCCGTCTCCCACCTGTTCCACGTCGCCGCGGGGCTGGACTCGATGGTCGTCGGCGAGGGCCAGATCCTCGGCCAGACCCGCGAGGCGCTCCGGGTCGGCCAGGAGTCCGGCACGATCGGGCCGGCCCTGAACACGCTGTTCCAGCAGGCGCTGCGCGTCGGCAAGCGCGTCCACGCCGAGACCGACATCGACAAGGCCGCCCCCTCGCTGGTCTCGGTGGCGCTGGAGCGCGCCACCGGCCACGTCGGCGACATCGCGGGCAAGCGCGTGCTCGTCGTCGGGGCCGGCTCCATGGCCGGGCTGGCGGTCGCCACGGTCTCGCGGCTCGGCGCCGCCGAGGTCGTCGTGGCCAGCCGCACCCAGGAGCGCGCGGACCGGCTCGCCCGTCAGTACGGCGGGCGCAGCATCCCGCTGGCCGACGTGGCCGACGAGATCGGCAGCTGCGACGTGCTGGTGTCGTGCACCGGCGCGGCCGGGGTCGTGCTCCCGCTGAGCACCGTCGCGGCTGCCCGGACCAACCCGCGCGGCCCGCTCGCGGTCATCGACCTGGCGCTGCCGCACGACGTGGAGCCCTCCGTCGGCGACCTGCCCGACGTCGAGCTGATCGGCCTCGCCCGGCTCGCCGAGGAGCTGCACGAGAGCGTGATCGCCTCCGACATCGCGGCGGTCCGCGAGGTCGTCACCGACGAGGTGACGTCGTTCCTCACCGCGCGGCGGTCGCAGGAGGTCACCCCGACGGTCGTGGCGCTGCGCACCATGGCCACCGGCGTGGTCGACGGCGAGATGGCCCGGCTGATGGCCCGCCTCCCCGAGCTCGACCCCGAGGTCCGCGCCGAGGTCGAGCAGACCGTGCGCCGGGTCGCCGACAAGCTGCTGCACCACCCGACGGTCCGGGTCAAGGAGCTCGCCAACGAGGCCGGTGCGGTCTCCTACGCCGCCGCGCTCGCCGAGCTGTTCTCGCTGGACCCCGACGCCGTGGACGCGGTCACCCGTCCCGGAGGTGTGACATGAGTGCCGCTCCGCTCCGGGTGGGGACCCGGGCCTCGCTGCTCGCCCGCACGCAGTCCGGCCACGTCGCCGACGCCCTGCGCGCGGCGCTCGGCCGCGAGGTCGAGCTGGTCGAGGTGACCACCCACGGCGACGTGTCGACCGCGCCGCTCACGTCGTTCGGCGGGGTCGGGGTGTTCGTCAGCGCGCTGCGCGACGCGCTGCTCGCCGGCCAGGTGGACATCGCGGTGCACTCGCTCAAGGACCTGCCGACCGCCCCGCACCCCGGCATCACGGTGGCGGCGACCCCGACGCGGGAGGACCCGCGCGACGTGGTCGTGGCCCGCGACGGCCTCACGCTCGGCGAGCTGCCGGCCGGCTCCCGGCTCGGCACCGGGTCGCCGCGACGGGCCGCGCAGCTGCACGCGCTCGGTCTCGGTTTCGAAGTTGCGGCGATTCGTGGCAACGTGGACACCAGGATCCGCAAGGTCGTCGAGGGGGAGTACGACGCGGTCGTCCTCGCACGCGCCGGCGTGGCCCGCCTGGGCCGGCTCGACGAGGTGACCGAGGTGCTCGACCCGCTGCAGATGCTCCCCGCCCCCGGGCAGGGTGCACTGGCCGTGGAGTGCCGGACCGAGGACACCGCCCTGGTGGCCGAGGTCTCCGGCGCGCTCGACGACCGCCGGACCCGGGCCGCGGTCACCGCCGAACGGGCGGTGCTCGCCGCGCTCGAGGCCGGCTGCGCCGCACCCGTGGGGGCCCTGGCCGAGGTGGCCGAGGGTGACGACGGCGAGGAGCTGTGGGTCCGGGCCGTGGCGCTGACGCCCGACGGGGCGGTCGCCGTACGGCGCTCCGCGACCGGGGCGCCCGGCGACGCGGAGGGGGTCGGCCTGCGGCTGGCGCAGGAGATGTTGGACGACGGAGCGAGCTCGCTCATCGAGGAGCGTGTCTCGTGACCGTGAAGCGTGAGCCCGGCAAGACCGGCACCAAGACGGGTACGCGTGGCAGCCGCCGCGCTCCCATCAACGACAAGAAGGCGACTGTGAGCAAGACCGTTTCCAAGAACGCAGCCACCAGCCCGACCACCCGCGGCAAGGGCCGGGCGGCCACCGCCGCGGCTCCCGCGGCCCGCGTCGAGACGAGGCCGTCGGCGCCGATCGGCTTCGTGTCGTTCGTCGGCAGCGGCCCCGGCGACCCGGAGCTGCTCACCGTGCGCGCGGCCGACCTGCGGCGGCAGGCCGACGGGGTGGTGACCGAGGTGCCCGAGCACGCCGCGCTCGTCTCCCACCTCGCCCCCGTGGCCGAGGTGGTCGACGGTGGCTTCGGCACCGACGGGCAGCCGCTGACCCACGCCGGGCGCGCCAAGGTCGTCGTCAAGCAGGCCAAGACCGGCAAGCGGGTGGTGCGGCTGATGGCGGGCGACCCGTTCGTCTACGCCTCCGGCCCCGAGGAGGCCCAGGCGTGCGTGAAGGCGGGCGTCGGCTTCGAGATCGTCCCGGGTGTCAGCTCGGTGACCGCGGTCCCGGCGTACGCCGGCGTGCCGCTCACCGACAAGAAGCACCGCGAGGTCGCGGTCGTGAACTGCTCCGAGGCCAAGATCGACTGGGCCTGCTACGCCGACGACCGCACCCTGGTGCTGCTCTCGGCGGTCAGCTCCATCGACGTGATCGCGAAGGCGCTCGTCGCCGCCGGTCGCTCCGAGACCACCCCCGTCGCGATGACCCGCGTCGGCACGACCACCGAGCAGGAGACCGTCGTCTCCACGCTCGGTCAGATCGCCGCGGACGCGCGCGCCGCCCGGATGACCGCCCCCGCGGTCACGGTCGTCGGCGACGTCGTCGACCTGCGCACGACGCTGTCGTGGTTCGAGACCAAGCCGCTGTTCGGCTGGCGGGTCCTGGTGCCGCGCACCAAGGAGCAGGCCGGCTCGCTGTCGGCCCGGCTGCGCGGCTTCGGTGCCGTGCCCGAGGAGGTCCCCACGATCTCCGTCGAGCCGCCGCGCAACCCCCAGCAGATGGACAAGGCGATCCGCGGGCTCGTCGAGGGCCGCTACGAGTGGATCGCGTTCACCTCGGTCAACGCGGTCCGGGCCGTCCGCGAGAAGTTCGACGAGTACGGCCTCGACGCCCGCGCGTTCTCCGGGCTCAAGATCGCCGCCGTCGGCGACAAGACCGCCGCGGCCATCGAGGCCTGGGGCCTGCGCGCCGACCTGGTGCCGTCCGGTGAGCAGTCCGCACGCGGCCTGCTCGAGGACTGGCCGCCGTACGACGACGTCCTCGACCCGATCAACCGCGTCTTCCTCCCGCGCGCCGACATCGCCACCGAGACGCTCGTGGCCGGGCTGCTCGACCTCGGCTGGGAGGTCGACGACGTCACGGCCTACCGGACCGTGCGGGCCACGCCGCCGCCGGCCCCGACCCGCGAGGCGATCAAGTCCGGCAAGTTCGACGCGGTCGTGTTCACGTCGTCCTCGACGGTGCGCAACCTGGTCGGCATCGCCGGCAAGCCGCACGCCTCGACGGTGATCGCGGTGATCGGCCCGGCGACGGCGAAGACCGCCGAGGAGCACGGCCTCCGGGTCGACGTCCTCGCGCCGACCCCGTCGGTGGAGGTGCTCGTCGACGCGCTCGCCGACTTCGGCGCGGCCCGTCGCGCGGCCTTCCTCGAGCAGGGGCAGCCGGTGACCAAGCCGTCCGAGCGCCGGCCCCGCCAGCAGACCTCGCGTCGCAAGGCGACCTGAGCGCGATGAACGGTCCGTCCGGGGGCGCCGGGTTCCCTCAGGTCCGGCCGCGGCGGCTTCGTCGTACCCCCGCGCTGCGGCGGCTCGTGGGCGAGACCGCCGTCGAGGCACGGCGGCTGGTGCTGCCGGCGTTCGTCCGCGAGGGCCTCACCGAGCCGCACCCGATCAGCAGCATGCCCGGGGTCGTCCAGCACACCCGCGACACGCTCCGCAAGGCGGCTGCCGAGGCGGCTGAGCTGGGGCTCGGCGGGATCATGCTGTTCGGGATCCCCGAGACCAAGGACGCACGCGGCACCTGCGGCATCGATCCCGAGGGCATCCTCAACGTCGCGATCGCCGACGTGAAGGCCGAGGTCGGGGACGCGCTGCCGGTCATGGCCGACCTGTGCCTCGACGAGTTCACCGACCACGGGCACTGCGGCGTGCTCACCGACACCGGCGAGGTCGACAACGACGCGACGCTCGAGGTCTACGCCGAGATGGCGCTCGCGCAGGCGGACGCCGGCGTGGACGTGGTCGGTCCCAGCGGGATGATGGACGGCCAGGTCGGCGCGATCCGCGCCGCGCTCGACGGTGCCGGCCGGACCGACGTGGTGATCCTGGCGTACTCCACGAAGTACGCCTCGTCGTTCTACGGGCCGTTCCGCGAGGCCGTCGACTCCTCGCTGCGCGGCGACCGGCGGACCTACCAGCAGGACGGCGGCAACGTCGTGGAGGGCGTCCGCGAGGCGCTGCTCGACGTCGGGGAGGGCGCCGACATGGTGATGGTGAAGCCGGCGCTGGCCTACCTCGACGTGATCCGGGCGGTCCGCGAGGCGGTCGACGTGCCGGTGGCGGCGTACAACATCTCCGGCGAGTACGCCATGGTCGAGGCCGCCGCGGCCAACGGCTGGATCGACCGCGAGGCGGCGATCCTGGAGACGCTGACGTCGATCCGGCGGGCCGGGGCCGACATCACGCTGACGTACTGGGCCGCCGAGGCCGCCCGGCTCCTGCGCTGAGCTCCGGGTCGGCGATCAGCCGAGGAGGCCGCCGCCGGAGCCGTCGCCGCCGCCCAGCAGGCCACCGCCGTCGCCGAGCAGCCCCGAGACGAGGTCGCCCAGACCGGCGACGATGCCGCCTACCGCCGACTTCGCCTCCTCGAGGGTCTTGCCCTGGAGCTGGCTCGCGCACTGGTCGACGGCCTCCTGCGGCGCGGCGCCGTACTTGCTGTTCAGTGCCGAGGTGCACAGGTCGATCGCCTGGCTGGTGCTGATGAGCACGGGCTGCACCGGCTCGGTGACCTTCTTGACGGTGTCATCGACCTTCTTCTTGACGTCCCCGGTCGCGTCGCCGGTCGGGGTGCCGGGGTCGGTCGTGACCGGCCCGGTGGTGTCGCCGCCCGAGGCCGAGCCCGAGCCGCCGCCCGATGCGGGTGCGGATCCGGAGCCGCCCGACTTCGCGGGGGCACCGGCCTTCTTGCCGCCGGCCTTGGACTTGAACGGCTTGAAGCCGCGGGTGGCCGACGAGACGACCGAGTCGCCGAAGTAGGGGGCGAAGGTCGCGGGGGCGGCGCTGCCGTTGGGCACCGCGGAGTAGTCGCCGGTGCTGTAGGCACGCATGATCGACAGCACCAGGTCGACGTACTTCTGGCTGTGGTTGTACCGGTAGACCGCGGCCTGCTGGCCGGCGGCGGTGGAGAGGTCCTCGTCGCCGGAGCAGAGGTAGACCGCAGTGGCCAGCGCAGCGTCGTCGATGTCCTGCGGGTTGCGCACGCCGTCGCCGTCGCCGTCGACCCCGACCACCGACCAGGTGGAGGGGATGAACTGCATCGGGCCGACCGCGCGGTCGACCACGGGGTCGTCGTCGATCTCGCCGGCGTCGGTGTCGCTGATCTTCGCGGTGCCGTTGCTGCCGTCGAGCGGGATGCCGTAGATGCCGGGGGTGCTCACGCCCTTGGCGGACAGCGTGTTGCCGCCGTAGCGGCCGTGGTCGGACTCCACGCGCCCGATCGCGGCGATCAGCGTCCAGTCGATGTGGCAGCCCGGGTCCGCGGCGTTGATCACCTGGGCGGCGCGCTGGTAGGCGGCCAGGGCGGCGGAGGGGATGCCGTTCGTCGAGGCGCTCGCGATCACCGAGTCCGCGGCGCCGGCGGGGACGCCGGGAGCGATGACGCCCGGTGCGGAGACGCTCGCCGGGGCCTTCACGGCCTCGGCGGGGATGCTGGTGCCGTCGGGGAGCTTGGCGCCGTCACCGGTGTCCGCGCTCGCAGTGCTGGTCCCGGCCAGGCTCGCCGTCCACGCGCCGGACAGCAGTGCCAGCGGCACCAGCGCGGTCGCCTTCTGCCAGGTCATCAACCGATGAGACATCCGTCTCTCTCCCCACTTCGACTTGTCGCACCCGAGCTCGCGGGACACATACCCACCGAACCCCCTCTTCCAACCTCCCCAACGAATCCCGCCGGTCGAGGTTACGCGCGAGTAGCGCTCGTGGGCCGGCGTGGCGCGTCTCACTCCGCCCCCGTGGGGACCGGATTCGTGGCCGTTGGGGTGGCTCGGGGAGAATGACCCGGTGACCTCCCAGACCACCGCCGCCTCCGCCGCCCTGTTCGAGCGTGCCCACGCGGTGACGCCCGGCGGGGTGAACTCCCCGGTGCGGGCCTTCAACGCGGTCGGCGGCACGCCCCGGTTCATCGGGAGCGCCTCCGGCGCGCTGCTGCGCGACGTCGACGGCAACGAGTACGTCGACCTGGTGTGCAGCTGGGGTCCCATGCTCCTCGGCCACGCCCACGCCGAGGTGCAGGAGGCCGTGCAGGCCGCAGTCGCCCGCGGTACGTCGTACGGCACGCCCACGCGCCCCGAGGTCGAGCTCGCCGAGGAGATCGTCGCCCGCACCCCGGTCGACAAGGTCCGCCTCGTCTCCTCGGGCACCGAGGCCACCATGTCGGCGATCCGGCTGGCCCGCGGCTTCACCGGCCGCGACCTGGTCGTGAAGTTCGCCGGCTGCTACCACGGCCACGTCGACTCGCTGCTCGCCGCCGCCGGCTCCGGCCTGGCGACGTTCGCCGTCCCGGGCACGCCGGGGGTCCCGGCCGCCTCGACCGCCGCGACGCTGGTGCTGCCCTACAACGACACCGCCGCCGTGGAGAAGGCCTTCGCCGAGCACGGCGACCGGATCGCCTGCCTGGTCACCGAGGCCTCGCCCGGCAACATGGGCGTCGTCCCGCCCGCCCCCGGCTTCAACGCGTTCCTCTCCGAGATCTGCGGCCGGCACGGTGCGCTGTTCGTCAGCGACGAGGTGATGACCGGCTTCCGGGTCAGCCGCTCGGGCCAGTACGGCCTCGACGGCGCCCGCGAGGGCTGGCGCCCCGACCTGGTCACCTTCGGCAAGGTGATGGGCGGCGGCTTCCCGGCCGCGGCCTTCGGGGGTCGCGCCGAGGTGATGGCGCATCTCGCGCCCTTGGGTCCCGTCTATCAGGCGGGCACGCTCTCGGGTAACCCCGTCGCCTCGACCGCGGGTCTCACCACGCTGCGTCTGGCGACCGACGAGGTCTACGCCCGCGTCGACGAGGTCGCCCGGGTGATCTCCGGGGCCGCCACAGAGGCGCTCGCCGGGGCCGGCGTACCGCACGTGCTGCAGTCCAACGGCAATATGTTCTCCATCTTCTTCACAGAATCCGACGCCGTT
>JBQCEF010000090.1:0-2940 GCA_051960495.1 Nocardioides sp.
TGCCGGCGGTGTTGACGGCCAGCGCCTCCCGGCGCCGGTCGTGCTGGCCCTGGTCGTACTCCCCGCGCTCGAGGCCGGTCTCCCGATGGGCGGTGCCGCTGATGGTCACCCCGACCTCGAGCAGCCGGCGCAGCGAGGGCCACTCCCGCAGCTTGGGCCCGAGTACGTCGACGCCGGGGTTGGCCTCGGCCGCGGCGAGCAGCGTCTCGAGGGCCCGGGGCGTCGGCGCGCTGTCGTCGTGCAGCAGCCAGACCCATTCGTCGTCGCGGGTCTCGGGGACGGCGTCGAGGCCGGCGGTCACCGCGTCGCCGTACGACGTGCGCGGGGCGAGGGCGTGCACCGCGTCCGCGCCGAGCCGCTCGGCCAGGAGGCCGGCGCTGTCGTCGGTGCTGCCGGTGTCGAGTGCCACCACCCGGTCAGGGGCGCGGGTCTGCCCCGCGAGGCCGTCGAGGACGGCCGGGAGCCACCGCGCCCCCTCGTGGCTCACCAGGAGCGCCGTCACCCAAGCCGTCACGGCGAACCACCCTAGTCACCAGGGGGCGGTGACGAAGAATCCGCGATGCGTCAGGTTGCCCACACGGTCCGGCCGGCGCCCCGCGTCGAGCGCGGGGCGCGGGTCAGACCGCCTGCTTCTTGACTTTGCGGCGCTCGCGCTCGGAGAGACCGCCCCAGATGCCGAACCGCTCGTCGTTGGCGAGTGCGTACTCCAAGCACTCGTCACGCACCTCGCAGGTCAGGCACACTCGTTTGGCCTCCCTGGTGGAGCCACCCTTCTCCGGAAAGAACGCTTCGGGGTCGGTCTGCGCGCACAGGGCGCGCTCCTGCCAACCGAACTCCTCGGCGTTTCCGTCGAGTACATAAAGCTCTCGCACGGCGTTCGCCCTTTCGACCCGTGAGACCCCCGAGGGCCCCGCTCCCTTACTGTTCCCTCACGCTAGTGCTGAACCGTCCGAGGTGTGACCAAAACGAACAACACTGTGGGAATTACACGCCTGTCGTACACCGGAAGTCAAGCGGAAGTCTGCTATAGGTCCGCCTGCCCGACGAATGTGGCCCGAACGGGTCATGCCCGTGGAGGAAACCCCTGATGAGCTCCCCTGCCACCGCCCCGTCCCCCCACCGCGTCACCGTGCTCTCCGGCGGGGTGGGCGGCGCCCGTTTCCTGCAGGGCCTGCTGCGCCGCATCGAGCGCTCGGGCCGGGCCACGGAGGTGACCGTCGTGGCCAACACCGCGGACGACATCTGGCTGCACGGCCTCAAGGTCTGTCCCGACCTCGACACCGTCATGTACACCCTAGGCGGCGGCATCGACGTGGAGCGCGGGTGGGGTCGCACGGACGAGACCTGGCACGCCAAGGAGGAGCTGGCCGCGTACGGCGTGGAGCCCACGTGGTTCGGGCTCGGCGACCGCGACCTGGCGACCCACCTCGTGCGGACCCAGATGCTCGACGCCGGCTACCCGCTCTCGGCGGTGACCGAGGCGTTGTGCCGCCGCTGGCAGCCGGGCGTGCGGCTGCTGCCGATGACCGACGACCGGGTCGAGACCCACATCGCGATCGACGACGACAGCGAGCCGTCCGGCCGGCGGGCGGTGCACTTCCAGGAGTACTGGGTGCGGCTGCACGCCGAGGTGCCTGCGCGGGCCGTCGTGCCGGTCGGCATCGACAAGGCGACCCCGGCCCCCGGCGTCGTCGAGGCGCTGACCGAGACCGACCTCGTGCTCCTGCCGCCGTCGAACCCGATCGTGTCCGTGGGCACGATCCTCGGCGTGGCCGGCATCGGCGAGGCCGTGCGCGCCACCCCCGCCCCCGTCGTGGGGGTCTCCCCGATCGTCGCCGGCAGCCACGTCCGCGGCATGGCCTCCCAGCTGCTCGAGGCGGTCGGCGTCGAGGTGGCGGCCGCGGCGGTCGCCGAGCTGTACGGCGCGCGATCGACGGGCGGCGTCCTCGACGGGTGGCTCGTCGACGAGGCGGACGCCGACGCGGTCGGCCGGGTGGAGCAGGCCGGTGTCCGCTGCCGCGCCGTACCGCTGATGATGACCGACCACGACGCCACCGCCGCCATGGTCGACGCCGCCTACGAGCTGGCCGGACTCGCGTGAGCGGCGCCGTCACGCTGCTCCCCGTCACGGGCGTCGGGGAGGTCGGCGCCGGGGACGACCTGGCCGGGCTCCTTGCTGACGCCCTGGCCGCCGAGGACTCGGAGGCGGGCGGGCTGCGCGACGGCGACGTGCTGGTGGTCACCAGCAAGGTGGTGAGCAAGGCGGAGGGGCGGCGCACCACCGCCGACAAGGCCGACGTGATCGCCGGCGAGACCGACCGGGTGCTGGCCCGCCGGGGGCGCACGTCGATCGTCCGCACCCGGCACGGGCTGGTGCTCGCCGGCGCCGGCATCGACGCCTCCAACACCGCTGCCGGCACGGTGCTGCTGCTCCCCCGGGACCCGGACGCGTCGGCCCGCCGGCTCCGCGAGGGGCTGCTCGAGCGCACCGGGCGCAACGTCGCCGTGGTGGTGACCGACACCGCCGGCCGGGCCTGGCGCAACGGCCAGACCGACCTGGCGATCGGCGCCGCCGGCCTGGACGTGCTCCACGTCTACGCGGGGCGCGAGGACGGCTACGGCAACGAGCTCGCGGTGACCGCCCCTGCCGTCGCCGACGAGATCGCCTCGGCCGCCGACCTGGTGAAGGCCAAGCTCGCCCGGCGGCCCGCGGCGGTGCTCCGCGGGCTGGGCGAGCTGGTCCGGCCGGCCGGCGACCACGGCCCGGGCGCGGCGACGCTCGTGCGCGACGAGGCCGGCGACATGTTCGGGCTCGGCAGCCGGGAGGCAGTGCTGGCGGCCGTGGCCGCGGACCCGTCGTCGCGCCGCGGGTTCGGGGCGCCGGCACCGGCCGTCGCTGCGGCCGCCCAGCTCGGGGCCGCCCCCCGGGGCGTCCTACGC
>JBQCEF010000091.1:0-6558 GCA_051960495.1 Nocardioides sp.
CGAGACGCGCCGTGCGCTCACCGAGGTGCGCCGCGGACTCGGTGAGCTCGGCTTGTTCCAGCAGAGCCTCGGCTCGCTCGACCTCCGGACGGCCGCCGCCGTGCACGGCGTCACCTTGGCGCGCATCGGTCTCGACGTCAGCCTCGGGACCGACCGCGCCGGCGACGTGCTGGAGATGGTCGAGCGTTCCCGGGCGATCTCCACCCGGCTGCCCCAGCTGCGTCCGCCCGCCGACCAGCGCACCGCTGCCCTCCTGGCCGAGCTGCGCCGCGTCGAGGAGGACGCTCGCCGCCTCGAGGACGACCCTGCCTCCGCCGCCGACCTGACCCGCCTGCGCAGCCGCTCCTCGGCCCTGCGGCACGACATCCGCGCCCGCGCCTGGGAGCTCGAGGGTGAGGCGGACTCCGACCCGGCGTCGACGGTCTCGCTCGCCCCGCTGAGGGCAGGCGTGCGCAGCAGCGGCACGGTGCTCGTGAGCTTCGCCCGGCACCGGGGCCGGTGGCTGGCGGTCGTCGTACGACGAAGCCGCACCGCGCTGCACGACCTCGCCCCGACCGCCGAGGTCGCCGAGCTGGTCCGCCGCGTGCGCGCCGACCTGGACGCGCTCGCCAACCCGCTGCTGCCCGACGTCGTCGCCGAAGTGGTGCGCGCCAGCCTCGATTCCGGCCTGTCACGGCTCGACGCGCTGCTGCTGGGCCCGCTGGGCCTGGCCGATACCTCGATCGCGCTGTCCTGCAGCGGTCCGCTGACGGTGCTCCCCTGGTCGCTGCTGCCCTCGCGCCTCGGCCGCCCGACCGTGGTCGCTCCCTCGGCAGTGGCCTGGATGCGAGGCCTGGCCCGCGAGCGTCCCCCGCACCCGCGGGTGGCCGCGCTCGCCGGACCGGGACTCCACGAGTCGGAGAAGGAGGCTCGCACCGTCGCCGGGATCTGGCCGGGCGCCGAGCTGCTGCCCGACGAGGAGGCAACCACCAGCGCGGCCCGGACAGCGCTGACCCGCACCGACGTCCTGCACGTCGCCGCGCACGGCACGCACCGGCAGGACAGCCCGCTGTTCAGCGCGCTCCGGCTCGCCGACGGGCCTCTCTACGCCTACGAGCTCGACCCGGGGGACGGCGGACCGGGCTGCGTCACGCTGTCCGCCTGCGAAGCCGGCCTCGCCACGCTCCGGCCCGGCGACGAGGGGCTCGGTCTCACGCACGTCCTGCTCCACCTCGGCGTGGCCTCGGTCGTCGCCGGGGTCGCCAGGGTGCGCGACGAGGTCGCCGCCGTCGCCATGCAGCGGGTCCACGAACACATGGCCGCCGGGGCTGACTCCGCCTCGGCGCTCGCCACCGCCGTGGCCGAGGGCCGCGACGGTCCGGCCCCGGCTCCGTTCGTGAGCTTCGGTTCCGCCTGGTGAGACTGGCCGGATGCCGCCCGGTGGGTGCAGGCTTTCGTCATGAGGATCGCCGTCCTGGGCACCGGAACGGTCGGCCGCACGCTCGCTGCGCGCCTGTCAGAGCTGGGTCACGATGTCACCCTGGGCACCCGTGACCCCGACGCCACCCGTTCGCGCGAATCGGGCGATCTCCCGGCAGTGCCCCTGGCCCGCTTCGCCGACGCCGTCCAGCGCGCCGAGCTCGTCGTGAACGCGACCAGCGGTGCGGTGACGCTCGAGGTGCTGACCGGGGTCGGTCGCGAGGCCCTGTCGGGGAAGGTGCTGGTCGACGTGAGCAACCCGCTGGACTTCTCCGCGGGCTTCCCGCCGACCCTCTCGGTCAAGGACACCGACTCGCTCGGCGAGCAGGTGCAGCGTGCGCTGCCGGAGACGCGGGTGGTCAAGACGCTGAACACCATGACCGCCTCGGTGATGGTCCACCCCGAGCAGGTCGGGGCCGGCGACCACACTGTCTTCGTCTCCGGCGACGACGCCGCTGCCAAGGACATGGTGGCGGGGCTGCTGGCCGAGCTCGGTCACACCGACGTGCTCGACCTCGGTGGCATCGAGACGTCTCGCGGCGTGGAGATGTACCTGCCGCTGTGGCTGCGCACGATGGGCGCGCTCGGCACGCCTGAGTTCCAGGTCAAGGTCGTGCGCTGACCCGTCGTACGACGCTGAAGGCCGCGGAGCCGGTCAGCTGAACAGGTCGCCGATCACGCCGCCCGGTCCGCCGCTGCTGCTGCCGCTGCCGCTCGCCGGGGCGACGAACTCGTAGGGCTGCACGACGACGAAGCCGGGGCCGTGGAAGGCGTACTGGAACGCCTCCCCGGAGCCGCCGCGCAGCAGCGACTTGAAGTTCATGCTCGAGACCACGTTCGGGGCCAGGTTGGCCGACCAGGCGACGGCGGCCTGCACGTCGACGTAGGTCGGCTGCTGCGAGCAGTCGAGGACGACCGGCTTCCCGACCGTGCACAACGCCGCCGTCCCGTGCCCGGACACCGTGGTGTTGAACAGCCCGCCGGCCATCATCCCCGCGCCCTTGACCCGGTTGATGTCCCAGCTCAGCGCGGCGTCGAAGGCCAGCAGGTTGCGGCCGTTGACCGAGATCGCGTCGCCGTCGAGCTGCACGAGGTAGACGTAGCCGCCCTCGTTGGCGAAGAAGACCTCGCCCTGCCCGCTGACCCGCATCAGCGGCATGTCCTCACTGGTGAGCACCTTCTTGAGCAGCTTGCCCATGCTGCCGGCCTTCTCGTGGTCGAAGCGCACCTGGCCCTGGTAGGCCACCATCGCGCCCTTGACGGCGAGGACGTCGTCGCCGAGCGCGACGCGCAGCATCTGGGAGTTCTGCAGGCCGAAGCGCTGGGTGGCCTCGACCTCGAGGTTGGACTGCTCGAACAGCTCGCTCTTCATGGGCGGCAGCCTAGAGGTTCTGCCTGGCACGGCGCGGTAACCGCACGGGACCGGCGACGATCAGGAGCTCCGCGCGGCCCACCACGCCCGCAGCGCGGCCTCGGCCTCCGCGGGCTCCTTGGGTCCCTCGTCCATTCGCAGCTCGAGCAGGTACTTGTAGGCCTGGCCGACCTCGCGGCCCGGACCGATCCCGAGGATCGCCATGATCTGGTTGCCGTCGAGGTCGGGCCGGATCGCGCCGAGCTCCTCCTCCTCGGCGAGCCGGTCGATCCGCGCCTCGAGGTCGTCGTACGCCCGGCGCAGCCGCTCGGCCTTGCGCTTGTTGCGCGTGGTGCAGTCGGCGCGGGTCAGGATGTGCAGTCGCGCGAGCTGGTCGCCGGCGTCGCGCACGTAGCGGCGCACCGCGGAGTCGGTCCACTCGCCGGTGCCGTAGCCGTGGAAGCGCAGGTGCAGCTCGACCAGCTTGCTCACCGCGTCGATCTCGTCGTTGGAGAAGCGCAGCGCCTTCATCCGCTTGCGGGTGATCTTGGCGCCGACCACGTCGTGGTGGTGGAACGTCACCGTGCCGTCGCCCTGGAACCTGCGCGTGCGGGGCTTGCCGACGTCGTGCATCAGCGCGGCGAAGCGCGCGACGAAGTCGGGTCCGGTGCCGAGCCGCTCCTCGAGGTCGATGCTCTGCTCGAGCACGGTCAGGGTGTGCTCGTAGACGTCCTTGTGGCGGTGGTGCTCGTCGCGCTCGAGGGCGAGCGCCGGCAGCTCGGGGAGGACGTGCTCGGCCAGCCCGGTCTCGACCAGCAGGGTCAGCCCGCGCCGCGGGTACCGCCCGCACACGAGCTTCACGAGCTCGTCGCGGACCCGTTCCGCCGAGACGATCTCGATCCGGCCGGCCATCTCGGTCATCGCCGCGACCACCTCGGGCGCCACCGTGAACCCGAGCTGGGAGGCGAAGCGCGCCGCGCGCATCATCCGCAGCGGATCGTCGGAGAAGGAGTCCTCCGGACGTCCCGGGGTGCGGAGCACCTGGTGCGCCAGGTCGACGACGCCGCCGAACGGGTCCTGGACCGCGTTGCCCGGCAGCGTCACCGCCATCGCGTTTACCGTGAAGTCGCGCCGGCCGAGGTCGCCCACCAGGTCGTCGCCGTAGTCGACCTCCGGCTTGCGCGAGGTCGCGTCGTACTTCTCGGAGCGGTACGTCGTGATCTCGACCTGCCACTCGTCCTTGCGGGCGCCGATCGTGCCGAAGGCCCGGCCCATGTCCCAGATCGCGTCCGCCCAGCCCTTGAGCAGCCGCTCGGTCGTGTCGGGCCGCGCCGAGGTCGTGAAGTCTAGGTCGTTGTGCAGCCGGCCGAGCATCGCGTCGCGGACCGGCCCGCCCACCAGCGCGATCTCCTCGCCGGCCGCGGAGAACCGGGCGCCGAGCTCGTCGATGACCGGGGCGATGCGCCGCAGCTCGGCAAGCGCGTGCTCCTGCATCGCGCTGACGCCCAGCGGGGGTTCGGGCGGTCGGGGCTCGTCGGACACGGGAGGCAACTCTATGTCAACGAGCCGGGTCGTTAGCCTTGCGGTGTGACCCGACCCGCGCCGGCGCGTACTGCCGCATGCCTGCTGGCGGTGGTCCCGGTGACGCTCCTCACGCTGCTGGTGCCGGGGGCCGGCACTGCGAGCGCGGCCGAGCCGGACGGCGACCCGCTGAAGGTCACCATCGACGCGATGACCCCCTCGACCCTGCCCCGGCGGGGCACCGTCACGCTCTCGGGCGAGGTCACCAACACCTCCGAGGACACCTGGACGGACCTGCAGGCCTACCTCGTGACCGCCTCGGAGCCGATCCGCACGCCCGAGGAGCTCGACCTCGCCGCGCGCAGCGACCCCGCCGTCGACCTCGGGGCGCCCGGACGGATCACCACCGACGGCCTGTTCGCCGAGATCGGCGACCTCGAACCGGGGGAGTCCACCAGCTACACCGTGACGGTTCCCCGCAAGGACCTCGAGATCGGGGACGAGCCCGGCGTCTACTGGATGGGGGTGCAGGTGCTCGGCGCGGTCGACGGGATCCGCGACCCGCTCGCCGACGGCCGGGCCCGGTCGTTCATGCCGCAGATGACGGCGCGGGGACCCCGGGCGGACGTGGCGGTCGTGCTCCCGGTGCGTGACCGGGTGCGTCGCTCCACCGACGGCCGGCTGATCGGCCTGGAGCGCTGGCAGCGCTCGTTCGCTCCCGACGGGCGGCTGGGCCGGCTGCTGGCGCTCGGCACGCAGAGCGACCGGCCCCTCACCTGGCTGGTCGACCCGGCGGTGCTGGAGGCGGCCGCGTCCGTGGCGCACGAGAACCCGCCGCTCTCGACCGCCGACGACGGCACCGGTCCCGGCGAGGAGGAGTCGGCCTCCACCTCCCCGTCGCCGTCCCCGTCGGGCGTCGGCGACCCGGGACCCAGCGACGGGCCGGGCACGGAGGAGGAGCCCGCGCAGGAACCGAGCGCGGCAGCCCAGGACGCCGCGGACTGGCTGGCCGCCTTCGTCGAGCAGACGTCCGGCGACGCCGTGCTGAGCCTCCCGTACGGCGACCTCGACGTCGCCGCCGTCACCGGCAACCGGCTGCGGCGGATCGTGCGCAAGGCTGCCGGCCTGAGCCGCGAGACCATGGCCGCCCTCGGGGTCGACGACTCGCCGGTGGTCGCGCCGCCCTCGGGACGGCTCCCGGGACGCGCGCTGGGCGCCCTGGACCCGGACACCCCCGCCCTGCTCGCCGACCGGGCCGTGCCCTCGGTCGCCGGGTCGCTGGTGCAGCGTCCCGACGGGACCCGGGTCGTGCTCGCCGACTCCGAGGCGGCCCGAGGGGGACCCGGGCCGAACCCGCGCCGCACGCCGCTGGCGCTGCGCCAGCGCATCCTCGCCGAGGCGGCGCTGCGCGCGCTGGCGCCCGGCAAGCCCGCGCCGCTCGTGGTGAGCGCCCCGACCTACTGGCAAGTCGGCGACGCCTGGCAGCTCGCCGACTTCTTCGAGGGCCTCGACGTCCCGTGGCTGCACCAGGTCGACGTGACCGACGTGCTCGCGGGCGAGCCCGAGCAGAGCGACGCGCGGCCGCGCTACCCCGCCCGGCTCCGCAAGGCGCAGGTCCCCTTCGCCAACCAGCTCGCCACCCAGGAGCTCGTCGACACCGGCGAGGTGTTCGCCTCGCTGCTGAGCAACAACGACAGCATCCGCGACCAGCTCGCGCGGATGGCGATGCTGGCCTCGTCGTACGCCGCGCGCGCCCACCCGGTCGCCGCGCTCGAGCGCACCCGCACCACCACGGACCGGGTCCGCAGGACCATGCGGCTCGTGGACATCGACGGACCGCCGTTCGTGATGATGTCGAGCCAGACCGGCCCCATCGCGGTGACGGTGGTGAACAACCTCGACGAGCCGGTGACCGTCCGGTTGGAGGCCCGCACCAGCCGCGACGGCTTGAAGATCTCCTCCGCCGAGCCGCGGACCCTCGGCCCGGGCCAGCGGGCGCCGATCCGGCTGCGGGCGGTGTCGACGTCGATCGGCGTGCACGAAGTGACGCTCGTGGCCACCACCGAGGACGGCGCGCAGATCGGGTCCGAGGTTCAGTTCAACGTTCGCACCAGCAACGTCGGGCTGGTGATCTGGGTCGTCATGGGCGTCGCCGGGGCCCTGCTGCTGGTGATGATCGGCTTCCGCATCCTGCGCCGGGTGCGCGCGTACCGTGCCCGGGAGAGGCA
>JBQCEF010000092.1:0-6170 GCA_051960495.1 Nocardioides sp.
CGACGTCCTCGTCGTACACCGCGGTGATCAGGCCGCTGACGCCGACGGCCACGATGCCGGCGACGCCCGCACCGACGCCGGCCCAGAGCCACCCTCTCCCCTCGTGGACGGCGGTCGGGGCCTGGTGCGCCGCGGCCGGGGTGGGCTGTGCGCTGATCGTGGTCATGCGGGTTCTCCTTCGAGGCGGTGGTCGGGGAGGGCCATCCAGTCGGCCCAGGTCAGGTCGCGTCCGATGTAGCGGGGGCGGGCGAACGGCCAGTCCTCGGCGATCCACCGCGGCACCAGCGCGTCGAGGGCTGCCTCGACCGGCCCGCCGACCAGCAGGTCGACGACCCACCACGAGATCTCGGCGTCGGCACCGGCCTTGACCGGCGGCTCGATGTAGACGCAGCCGAGCAGCTCGGTCTCGCCGGCGTCGAACAGGGCGTAGTTGAAGGACTCGTGGCGCTCGATCTCCGCCTCGTGGTGGGCGAGGTCCTCGCGGTCCTGGTCGACGGTCATGGTCGCGGGCGGCCAGCCCCAGGCCTCGCCGTAGATGGACCACAGCCGCTCGCGGGACCCCATCACGGCCACCATGTCGAGGTCGACGTCGTCGGCGCGGATCGGTCGCAGGTGGTGCCCGGTCTCGAGCTCCACGCGGGTCGGGTGCTGCCAGTCGGCGGGCAGCCAGGAGGTCGGGTTCATGACGACCAGCCTGGTCGCGCCGACGGCCGCGGACCACGGCCGGAGCCCGCACAGTTCCCGCACACTTCGCGCCCCGCGCCCCTATGCTGCCGCCGTGAGGGGAGTGGATCGCGCCGGTCGGTTCGCCGACCTGCTGCGGGGGATGCGTGAGCGCGCGGGGCTGACGCAGGAGGAGCTCGCCGAGCGAGCGGGACTGACCCCGCACGCGATCAGCGCGCTCGAGCGCGGCACCCGGACCCGCCCCTACCCGCACACCGTCCGCTCCTTGGCGGCCGCCCTCGACGCCACGGAGGAGGAGCGCGCCGCGCTCGTGGCCGCGGTCCCGCGCCGGGCGGCGACGCGGCCGTCGACGCGGCCCTCGGCAGCCGACTCGACGGGAAGCCGCGCCGCCGGCCCGGGGATCGTGCTCCCGCCGACCCGGCTCTACGGTCGGGACGAGGACGTCGCGGCGGTCGCGGCGATGGTCCGGTCCGGGGACCGGCTGATCACGCTCACCGGCCCGGGCGGCGTGGGGAAGACCCGCCTGGCGGTGGCCGCGGCGGAGGCGCTGGCACCGCAGCACCCCGACGGGGTGGTCCAGGTGTCGCTGGCCCCGCTGGCCGAGGCGGACGCCGTCGTGCTGGCCGTGGGCCGCGCGCTCGGTCTCGCGGTCGGTGACGGTCCTGACGCGCTGGGTCTGGTCACCGAGCACCTGCGGCCGCAGCGGCTGCTGCTGGTCCTCGACAACTTCGAGCACCTGCTGAGCGCCGCCGCGGACGTGGGCCGCCTCGTCGCTCTCTGCCCCGAGCTGACGGTGCTGGTGTCGAGCCGCTCGCCGCTGCGGCTGCGGGGAGAGCGGGAGTACGGCGTACCGCCCCTGTCCCTGCCCCCGCTCGACGTGCGGACCGAGGACGAGTTGGCCGCGTCGCCCGCCGGGTCGCTGGTGCTCGACCGGGCACGCGCGGTGTCGCCGCGGCTCGCGCCCGGCCCCGACGACGTGGCCGCGCTCGCCGAGCTCTGCCACCGCCTCGCCGGTCTGCCGCTGGCGATCGAGCTGGCCTGCGCGCACCTGCGGCTGCTCGCGCCGCGAACCCTCATCGACCGGGTGAACGACGTGATGGCCACCGCCACCGCGCGGGACCTCCCCGAGCGGCAGCGCACGATGCGGGCCACGCTCGACTGGAGCTACGGGCTGCTCAGCGGCGAGCAGCAGCGGCTGTTCCGGCTGATGGCGGTGTTCCGGGGCGGCGCGACGTGGGCGGCCGTCGAGGCGGTCGCCGGCGAGGACGTGCTCGCGGCGCTCTCCGACCTGGTCGACCACTCGTTGGTCGTCGTGCGGGTCGGCGTCGACGGCTCGACCCGCTACGACCTGCTCGAGCCGGTGGCGCAGTACGCCCGCAGCCTGCTGCTCGGACCGGAGGCCGCCGACGCCACCGCCCGGCACGCCCGGTTCTACGTCGACCTGGCCGAGGAGGCCGCGCTCGGCTACGAACGCGAGGACCAGGTCGTCTGGCTGGCCCGGACCGAGGCCGAGGAGGCGAACCTCCTCGTCGCGATCGACCGCGGGCTGGACACCGGGGATGCCGCCAGCGCCGCCCGGATCACCTGGGCCCTGTGGCTGTACTGGTGGCTGCGGGGGCAGTCGCACGTGGGACGCCGTCGCGGCGAGCAGTGCGTGGCGGCCGACCTCCCCGCCGGAGTGGCGAGCCGGGTGCGCCTGACCGCCGCGACCATGTCCTACGCCGGCGGGGACCTCGAGGCCGCCGCCGGGCACTGGGCCGAGGCGCTGCGGCTCGGGCGGGAGACCGGCGACCTCGAGATCATCTGCAAGGCGACGGCCGGCACCGGGCTCGCGGCGCTCGGCGCGGGGGAGCTCGACGTCGCCCGCGCTCGCTTCGGGCGGTCCCTCGAGACGGGCGTGGAGGCGGGCGAGGCCGGGGTGTGGATGCGCTCGCTCGACCACGTCTGGCTCGGCACCGTGCTGATGCTCCAGGGCGACCACCCGTCGGCCGTCGACCAGATCGAACGGGGGCTCGAGCTCGCGCGTGGGCGGGGAGACCGGCTCTCGACGTACGTCGCGCTCTACAACCTCTCCCAGGTGGCGCTGGCCCGAGGCGAGCACGGCGAGGCGCGCCCGCACCTGGAGGAGGGGATCCGGCTCTCGGAGCAGACCCAGGACCTGGCGAACCTGGCCTACTTCCTGGAGGCGGTCGCTGTGGTGGAGGCTGCCGAGGGCGAGCACCGCCGGGTGGCCGGCCTGCTCGGCGCGGCACGCGGCCTGCGCGAGACGGTCGGCGCGAACGTCTACGCCTACTACGTGCCCGACGAGGCGCTGCGGTCCTCGGCCGAGCAGCAGGCGCGCGCCCGGCTCGGCGAGGACACCTTCGACGACGTCGCCGACGCGAGCACCGGCCTGGGCGTCCCCGAGATCGTGGCGCTGGCGCTCGGTGGGGCTCCCGGCACCGTCGGCTAGGGTGCGACGTACTTCTACAGGAGGAGATTCGTGGCTGAAGACGTCAAGCCGGCCGAGGGCCGTCGTTCCGCCCGGTCGGACAGGGTGCGGACGGGTGTGCGAGGTGTCCGCACCAAGGTCGCGTCCGCGGTATGGCTGGTCGCCGTCGTCTGCGCGCTGTTCCTCGCGGTCGGCGCGCTGCTGGTGGCGCTGAAGGCCAACCAGGACAACCCGATCGTCGCGTTCATCCTCGACGGGGCGGACCTGCTCGACGGGCCGTTCAACCGGAAGAACGGCATCTTCACGTTCGACGGCAAGAGCGGCGAGACCCAGAGCGCCTTGGTCAACTGGGGGATCGCCGCGATCGTCTACCTCGTCGTCGGCAAGGTGCTGGACCGTCTCATCCGGCCGTGACCCTCTCGGGAGTTGTGACTGACCCCACCCAGGTGCCCGTTTCGCCGATTGCTACGCGCGGGTAACCTCGGGTCCAACCGAGTGCACAGGAGGGGCCCCTGCGGGCCGAGAACGCTATGAACATAGTCGTGTGTGTGAAGTACGTGCCGGACGCGACGGCGGACCGGCAATTCGAGTCGGACAACACCGTGGACCGTGACGGCGTGGACGGGCTGCTGTCGGAGCTGGACGAGTACGCGGTCGAGCAGGCGCTTCAGATCAAGGAGAACTCCTCCGACGACGTCGAGGTGACCGTGCTCTCCGTGGGTCCCGAGGACGCCACGGACGCGATCCGCAAGGCGCTGCAGATGGGCGCCGACAAGGGTGTGCACGTGGTCGACGACGCGGTCGCGGGCTCGGACGCGCCGGCCACCTCGCTGGTGCTGGCCGAGGCGATCAAGAAGATCGACCACGACCTGGTGATGTGCGGCATGGGTTCCACCGACGGCGCCATGGGCGTCGTCCCCGCGATGCTTTCGGAGCGCCTGGGCGTGCCGGGTCTGACGCTGGGCTCGGAGATCACCGTCGACGGCACGAGCGTGAAGATCCGCCGTGACGGCGACGCCGCCACCGAGACGATCGAGGCCTCGCTGCCGATGGTGGTCAGCGTGACCGACCAGTCCGGTGAGGCGCGCTACCCGTCGTTCAAGGGCATCATGGCCGCGTAGAAGAAGCCGCTGGAGACCTGGTCGCTGAGCGACCTGGGTGTCGACGCCGGCCAGGTGGGCCTGTCGGCCGCGTGGACGCAGGTGGAGGCCACCGAGGCCCGCCCGCCGCGCACGCAGGGCGAGGTCGTCACCGACGAGGACGGCTCGGGCGCCAAGGCGCTCGTCGACTTCCTCGCGTCGAAGAAGTTCATCTGAGGAAGGCTGAGGACATGAGCGAGATTCTGGTGCTCGTCGACCACGTCGACGGCAAGGTGACCAAGCCGACCCTGGAGCTTCTGACCCTGGCCCGCCGCATGGGTGAGCCGTCGGCGGTCCTGATCGGCTCGGCCGACAGCGAGCCGCTGAAGAAGTACGGGGCGGAGAAGATCTACACCGTCGACGACGCGGACATCAAGGACTACCTGGTGGCCCCGAAGGCCGAGGTGCTGGCGCAGCTGGTGGAGAAGACCTCCCCGGCGGCGGTGCTGGTGCCCTCGACCGGTGAGGGCAAGGAGATCGCAGGACGCCTCGCGGTCAAGACCGAGTCGGGTCTGATCACCGACGCCGTGGACGTGGCGGCCGACGGTACGACGACGCAGTCGGTGTTCGCCGGCAACTACACGGTGACCGCGAAGGTCACCAAGGGCACGCCGATCATCACCGTGAAGCCGAACTCCGCGACGCCGGAGGAGGCCGCGGGTGCGGGCACGGAGGAGGCGTTCTCCGCGACGATCTCCGAGACCGCGAAGGCGGCCAAGGTGACCTCGTCGGAGCCGCGGAAGTCCTCGGGTCGCCCCGAGCTGACCGAGGCTGCGATGGTGGTCGCGGGCGGTCGCGGCACCGGTGGCAACTTCGAGCCGGTCGAGGCGTTCGCGGACGCGCTCGGTGCCGCCGTGGGTGCCTCGCGCGCCGCGGTGGACTCCGGCTGGTACCCGCACGCCTTCCAGATCGGCCAGACCGGCAAGACGGTCTCGCCGCAGCTGTACGTCGCCAACGGCATCTCCGGCGCGATCCAGCACCGGGCCGGCATGCAGACCTCGAAGACGATCGTCGCGGTCAACAAGGACGAGGAGGCGCCGATCTTCGAGCTCGTCGACTTCGGCGTCGTTGGCGACCTGCACACCGTGCTCCCGGCCGCCACCGAGGCGGTCACCCAGCGCAAGGGCTGAGCTCAGCACCTTTCGACTGAACCGAAGGCCCCGGCCGGCCCCCCCGTGGTGCCGGCCGGGGCCTTCATCGTTGCCGGGGGATCTTCGGGTCCTCACCCGAGTCGAGGCCCGGCTCGGGGGCCGGTCCGCCGACCGCGCCGGGCCGTGCCGGATGTAGCCAGCCGACCTTGAGCGCCAGCCCCACCGCCTCGATCTGCGAGCCGACGCCGAGCTTGGTCAGGATCCCGCGCACCTGGCTGCGCACGGTCGACTCGGAGAGGTACCACTCCTTGGCGATCTGGGCCACGGTGCGGCCGTCGGCGATCGCGCGCAGCACCTGTTGCTCGCGAGGCGTGAGGCGCTCGAACGGGGCGTGCACAGCGGCCTCCCGTTCCCGGGTGGCGCGCAGGAGCTGGAGCAGGTGCTGGCGTCGGGCGGCGCTGGTGACCTCCTCGCCCCGCGCCGCGGCGAGGGCCGTCTTGAGCAGGTCGATGAACGAGGCGGACTTCGGGACGTGCCCGACGGCGCCCTGCTCCAGCGCGGCCCCGATCCGGACCGGGTCGGTGACCGCGCTCATCACGAGCACCCGGGCGCCTGCTTGGACGAACGGCCGCACGAGCGTCGTACCGTCGCCGATGGCACCGCCGAGCTCGAGATCGAGCAGCACCAGGTCGGGTGGCAGTGCGCGGACGGCCGCGACGAGTCGGTCCCGGTTGCCGAGATCGGCCAGGGCGACCTCGAGGCCGCTGGCGCGCAGCGCTGCCGCGACACTCTCAGCGATCAACGCGTGGTCGTCGACGACCAGCA
>JBQCEF010000093.1:0-5186 GCA_051960495.1 Nocardioides sp.
AGTCCTCGCCGAAGCAGGACGGCCGCAACATGGTCATGGTGCTCGGTCCGCACCGCAAGAAGGCCGAGGCCAAGGCCCAGGCGAAGGCCGAGAAGGCTGCCGAGCGGGCCGCCGAGAAGGAAGCCGAGCACGCGGAGCGGACCGCCACCGCGCCGACGGCGCCGGAGGCCAAGAAGCCGAGACGACGTTCCGAGAACCTCGACCCCGACATGTGAGAAGCGGTCGGCCCCGTCACCAGGCGGGACCGGCCTGACAAACCGAGAAGGACACGCAACCCATGCCGAAGAACAAGACGCACTCCGGTGCGAGCAAGCGCTTCCGGGTGACTGGCTCCGGCAAGATCCGCCGCCAGAAGGCCGGCCTGCGCCACAACCTGGAGCACAAGGCCTCCAAGGTCACCCGCCGGATGAGCGGCACCACCGAGGTCGCCAAGGCCGACGTCAAGAAGGCCCGCAAGCTCCTCGGTCGCTGACCGAGCTCGCCCCCCGTCTTTCCAGCACAAGGAGTAAGTAAGTGGCACGCGTCAAGCGGGCAGTGAATGCCCACAAGAAGCGCCGGGTAACCCTCGAGCGGGCCTCCGGCTACCGCGGTCAGCGTTCGCGCCTGTACCGCAAGGCCAAGGAGCAGGTCACCCACTCGCTGGTCTACAGCTACCGGGACCGCAAGGCCAAGAAGGGTGACTTCCGCAAGCTCTGGATCCAGCGCATCAACGCGGCTGCCCGTGCGAACGGCATGACCTACAACCGCTTCATCCAGGGCCTCAAGGCCGCGGGTGTCGAGGTCGACCGCAAGATCATGGCCGACCTCGCGGTCAACGACCCTGCTGCCTTCACCGCGCTCGTGGAGACCGCGAAGGCGAACCTCCCCGAGGACGTCAACGCGCCCCGCGCCGAGGCCGAGGCGACTGCCTGACCCTCGCGGTCAGCAGCTCTGCCCAGCAGGCCCAGCAGCACAGCGAAGTCGATGGCGAGCCTCCCCGCTGACGCGTCGCTCCTGACCACCAGGAGCGGCCGCGTGAAGACAGCGAGGAGGCTCGCTCGTCGCGTTTCCAGGGCCGAGCACCGGCTGTTCCTGGCCGAGGGTCCCCAGGCCGTCCGCGAGGCCCTCACGGTCCCCGGCTGCGTGCGCGAGGTCTTCGCCGTGCCGCCCGCGGGCGACCAGCACCCCGAGCTGTACGACGCCGCCGCGGCCCAGGACGTGCCCTGGCAGCTGGTCGACGAGCCGGCCCTCGAGTCGCTGGCCGAGACCGTCCAGCCGCAGGGCATCGTCGCGGTCTGCCGCTTCCTCGACGTCGCGTTCGACGAGGTGCTCGCCGCCGGACCCCGGCTGCTCGCGATCTGCGCCGACGTCCGCGACCCCGGCAACGCCGGCACGGTGATCCGGTGCGCCGACGCCGCCGGGGCGGGGGGAGTGGTGCTCACCGGGAGCTCGGTGGACCCCTACAACGGCAAGGCGGTCCGGGCCAGCGCCGGCTCGCTGTTCCACCTCCCGCTGGCGGTGGCGCCCGACACCGCAGCGGTCGTGGCGGCGCTCCAGGCGTCCGGGGTCGTGGTCCTAGCCGCGGACGGCGCCGGCGAGGTCGATCTGGACGATGCCGCCGACACCGGCCTGCTGGCGCGTCGTACCGCCTGGCTGTTCGGCAACGAGGCCAGGGGGCTGCCCGCCGAGCTCGCCGCGCTGGCCGACCACCGTGTCCGGATCCCCATCCACGGGCGCGCCGAGAGCCTCAACCTGGCCACCGCGGCCGCGGTCTGTCTCTATGCCTCGGCGCGCGCCCAGCGATGAGGCACTAGCCTGTGGGGATGGGTGGGAGCAGGTGAGCGAGCGGGGGCTCCTCGACGCCTTGCCGGACGGCGTGGTGATCGCCGACGGATCCGGCACCGTCGTGGAGATGAACACCATGGCCGGCCGGCTGCTGGGCGCCCCGGACGGCGCCGGCAAGCACCTCGCCGACGTCGTCGCGCTGCAGGACAACGCCGGCAACGACTGGTTCAGCTGCGCCGCGCCGTACGACGGGCTGAGCACCCGCACCATGCTGACCGAGCAGTCGTGGTTCCTCTCCGACGGCACCGAGCTCCTCGTCACCGTCCGGATCCACCGGCGGTCCCCGCAGCAGCCGGTCGATCAGGTCGCGGTGTCGCTGCGATCGTCCCGGGCCCGCGCCCGGCTCGACCGGGAGCGCTCCGACCTGGTCGCCACCGTCGCCCACGAGCTGCGCTCCCCGCTGACGGGCGTCAAGGGCTTCGTCGCGACGCTGCTGTCGAAGTGGGACAAGCTCAACGACGCCCAGAAGAAGATGATGCTCGAGACGGTCAACGTCGACGCCGACCGGCTCACCCGGCTGATCGCGGAGCTGCTCGACGTCGCGCGCATCGACACCGGCAGGCTCTCGCTCTACACCCGCCCGCTCGACTTCGTGCCGGCCATCGAGCGCGTCCTGACCTCGGTGCGCGCCGGCACCGGCCGCGACATCGCCCTCGACGTCGAGGGCGAGATCCCGCAGGTCCTCGCCGACCCGGACAAGCTGGCCCAGGTCGTGCACAACCTGGTCGACAACGCGATCCGGCACGGCGAGGGCGACGTCCGGCTGACCGTGTCGCCCATCGACGGCGACACCCCGTTCGCCGGCGCCCAGCTGCTCGTCGACGACGAGGGCGAGGGGATCAGCCCGGAGATCCGCACCCGGGTCTTCACCAAGTTCTGGAAGCACGGCACCCGCGGCGGTTCCGGGCTGGGCATGTACATCATCCACGGCCTGGTCAGGGCCCACGGGGGCACGGTCGAGATCGACGACGCCCCCGGCGGCGGCGCCCGGATCGTCATCCTGTGGCCCGCCTACGCCGGGCACTAGCGCGAGCGCGAGCCACCCACGAGCGTCCGGGGCGCAAACCGGTTCGCTGCGACCCGAGCGCGGTTCCTAGACTGACCCACGAGATCGGGCGTGCACGCACGCCGACCCCCTGCGAAAGGCAACCATGTCGGGCCCGAACACCGATTACGACCCGGTCGAGGTCACCCCGCTCAAGGCCGACGAGGTCGAGAGCGCGCGCGAGGCCGCCCTCGCCGCCATCGCCGGGGCGAGCGACCTCGAGGACCTCAAGCGGGTCCGGCTCGAGCACGCGGGCGACCGCTCGCCGCTGGCGCTCGCCAACCGGGAGATCGGCTCGTTGCCGCCGCAGGCCCGCAAGGAGGCGGGCATGCGCGTCGGCCAGGCGCGGGGAGCGGTCAACCAGGCGCTGGCCGCCCGGCAGCAGGTGCTCGAGGCCGAGCACGAGGACCGGATGCTGGCCGAGGAGACCGTCGACGTCACGCTGCCGTGGGACCGTGAGCCGCCGGGTGCACGCCACCCGCTGACGACGATCCAGGAGCTCGTCGCCGACGTGTTCGTGGCGATGGGCTGGGAGGTGGCCGAGGGCCCCGAGGTCGAGGCCGAGTGGCTCAACTTCGACGCGCTGAACCTCGGGCCGGACCACCCGGCGCGCACCATGCAGGACACGTTCTGGCTCGAGCCGGCCGACGGCGGCCTCGTGATGCGCACCCACACCTCGCCGGTGCAGGCCCGCACGATGCTCACCCGCAAGCCCCCGATCTACGTGATCTGCCCCGGCCGGGTCTTCCGCACCGACGAGCTCGACGCCACGCACACCCCGGTCTTCCACCAGGTCGAGGGCCTCGTCGTCGACCGCGGCATCACGATGGCGCACCTCAAGGGGACGCTCGACCACTTCGCCGAGGCGATGTTCGGCGAGGGCATCACGACCCGGTTCCGGCCGTCGTACTTCCCGTTCACCGAGCCCAGCGCCGAGGTCGACCTGGTCTGCTTCGTGTGCCGCGGGCAGGCCCCCGAGGTCGAGAGCTGCCGCACCTGCAAGGGCGAGGGCTGGATCGAGTGGGGCGGCTGCGGCGTGGTGAACCCACGCGTGCTGACCGCCTGCGGCATCGACCCGGAGGTCTACACCGGGTTCGCCTTCGGCATGGGCATCGAGCGCACCCTGATGTTCCGCCACGGCGTCGAGGACATGCGCGACATGGTCGAGGGCGACGTCCGCTTCACCCTGCCCTTCGGAACGGAGATCTGAGTCGATGCGCGCCCCGCTGTCCTGGATCCGTGAGTACGTCGACCTCCCGGCCGACGTCGACCCGGTCGACCTCGCCCACCGGCTCACCGCCCTCGGCCTGAAGCTCGAGGCACTCGAGGCTCCCGGCGCCGACATCGAGGGCCCGCTCGTCGTGGGCCGGGTGCTCGAGTTCGTCGAGGAGCCGCAGAAGAACGGCAAGACCATCCGCTGGTGCCAGGTCGACGTCGGCCCGGTCCACAACGGCGAGTTCGGCTCGCGCGGCATCGTGTGCGGTGCCCACAACTTCGCCGTCGGCGACCTCGTCGTGGTGTCCCTGCCCGGCTGCGTCCTGCCCGGCGGCTTCGCGATCGCGGCCCGCAAGACCTACGGCCACGTCTCCGACGGCATGATCTGCTCCACCCGCGAGCTCGGCATCGGCGACGACCACGGCGGCATCCTGGTGCTCAGCACCCACCTCGACGGCGACCCGAAGCCCGGCGACGACGCCGTCGCGCTGCTCGGCCTCCGCGACGACGTCATCGAGTTCGAGATCAACCCCGACCGGGCCTACGCGCTGTCGCTGCGCGGGGTCGCCCGGGAGGCCGCGATCGCCTACGACGTGCCCTTCCACGACCCGGCGCACCGCGACGTGCCGACGCCCAACGAGTCCGGCTACCCGGTGCGGGTCGACGCTCCCGACGGCTGCCCGGTGTTCGCCACCCGGACCGTCACCGGCTTCGACCCGGCGGCGCCGACCCCGCGGCACATCGCGCGCCGGGTCCTGCACGCCGGGATGCGCCCGATCTCGCTGGCGGTCGACATCACCAACTACGTGATGCTCGAGCTCGGCCAGCCGATCCACGGCTACGACGGCGACAAGCTGACCGGCCCGATCGTCGTACGACGCGCCACCGAGGGCGAGAAGCTCACCACCCTTGACGACGTCACCCGCACGCTGTCCGACGAGGACCTGCTGATCACCGACGACACCGGCCCGATCGGCATCGCCGGCGTGATGGGCGGGCAGACCACCGAGCTGTCCGACACCACCACGCACGTGGTCATCGAGGCGGCGTACTTCGACCCCGCGTCGATCTTCCGCACCGCTCGCCGGCACAAGCTGCCCTC
>JBQCEF010000094.1:0-5100 GCA_051960495.1 Nocardioides sp.
GGCCGCGTCGCCGAGGGCGAGCGTGCCGGTCCGGTGCACCGCGGCGACGGCGCGCACGTCGTACTTGGTGGCGACGTTGTCGCAGACCTCCCGCAGGCGCTGCAGGGCGCTCGGGTGCGCGGAGTACTCCAGCCCGCCGACCGCCTTGCCGCCGTCGTGGTCGCGCACGGTGCCGACGAACAGGGTCAGCCCGCCGGCGGCGACGTCGGCGAGCGCGGCCAGCACCTCGGCGACGTCGAGCGGGGTCTCGCGGACGTCGACGAGGCGCACCACGGGGGGTACGGCGGGCGCGGGATCGGTCACGGCGACGAGCCTACGGTCCCCCGGCGCCGGGCTCCAACGTCCCTCCGACGTCCCCGCCGGTCCGTTGCCCGCGGCGAGTAGGTTGGGACCATGAGCAACGACCCCGGCGACCGCCCCGACGACGACGCGAACAACCCGTTCCGCGGCACGCCGTTCGAGCAGATGTTCGCGGCCTTCTCGGGCGGCGCGGGCGGCACGGGCATGCCCGACCTGTCCGCGCTGATGAGCCAGATGCAGGCGATGATGCAGCCGCACGACGGGGCGGTGAACTGGAACCTCGCCAAGGACGTCGCACGCAAGACCGTCGCGCAGGAGCCCGACCCCACCCCCTCCGCGACCCAGCGCTCCCAGATCACCGACGCGCTGCGGCTGGCCGACCACTGGCTCGACTCCGCCACCGACCTCCCCTCCGGGGTGAGCACCTCGGCCGCGTGGAGCCGCGCGGAATGGGTCGAGGAGACCGTCGAGGTCTGGCGCCGACTCGTCGAGCCGGTCGCCGAGCACGTGGTCTCCGCGATGGGCACCGCGCTGCCCGAGGAGGCCAAGGCGATGGCCGGGCCGCTGATGGGGATCCTCAACCAGGCCGGCGGCGCGATGTTCGGCACCCAGGTCGGCCAGGCCATCGGCGGGCTGGCCGGCGAGGTGCTCAGCGCCTCCGACATCGGGCTGCCGCTCGGCCCCGAGGGCAAGGCGGCGATGCTGCCCGCCAACGTCGCGGCGTTTGCCGAGGGGCTCGACGTCAGTGACGAGGACGTGCTGCTCTACCTCGCGCTGCGCGAGGCCGCCCACCAACGGCTGTTCGCGCACGTGCCCTGGCTGCGCGCGCACCTGCTCGGCGCGGTGGAGGACTACGGCCGCGGCACGAGCATCGACGTGACCAAGATCGAGGAGTCGATGCGCAACATCGACCCGACCAACCCGGCCGCGATGCAGGAGGCCCTCGAGGGCGGCCTGTTCGAGCCGCAGAAGACCCCCGAGCAGCAGGCCGCGCTGACCCGGCTGGAGACCACGCTCGCCCTCGTGGAGGGCTGGGTCGACGAGGTCGTCGGCCAGGCCACCGAGGGGCGGATGCCGTCGGCCGCCAAGCTCCAGGAGGCCGTACGACGCCGCCGCGCCGCGGGCGGCCCGGCCGAGTCCACGTTCGCCGCGCTGGTCGGCCTGGAGCTGCGGCCGCGCCGGCTCCGCGACGCGTCCGCGCTTTGGGGGTCGCTGCGCTCGCGCCAGGGCCACCAGGGCCGCGACGCGGTGTGGTCCCACCCGGACCTGCTGCCCGGCCCGGCCGACCTCGACGACCCGCTAGGGTTCCGCGAGGGCATGTCGGAGCCGGAGGCGCTCACCGACGCCGAGTTCGACGCCGCGCTGGCCGACCTGCTCGACGAGGGCTCCGGCGAGGGCGGCGACGGCGACACCCCCCAGCAGTGAGGCCGACCGCGACGGTCGACCGGGTGCACGCCGACGCGCTCCGGGCGCTCCGGGGGTGGGAGGCCCCCGACGCCCACCAGGAGCGGCTGCGCCATGACTACGTGGAGCACCTCGAGCGGCACCCTGACGGGGTCCGCCGCAGCTGCTTCCCCGACCACCTGACCGCCGGGACCGTGGTGCTCTCCCACGACGGTGGCGCGGTGCTGCTCAACCTGCACCGCAAGGCGCGCCGCTGGTTCGCGTTCGGCGGGCACGTCGAGCCGGCGGACGCCTCGCTCGCCGGGGCCGCCCTGCGCGAGGCCGTCGAGGAGTCCAGCGTCGTCGACCTGGACTTCGACCCCGACCCGGTCCACCTCGACCTGCACGAGGTCGGGTTCTGCGACCCGCGCGGCACGGTCCGCCACCTCGACGTGCGCTACTGCGCGGTGGCCCCGGCCGAGGCGGACCACCAGGCCAGCGACGAGTCCCTCGACGTGCGCTGGTGGCCGCTCGACGACCTGCCCGAGCTCGAGGACGAGATGCACCGGCTGATCGCGCTGGCCCGGGCTCGCCGGTTCTGAAGCGAGCAGCGCCGGGTCGTTCAGGCGCGGTGAGGGCACAGTCGACCTCGTCGGCCGCCATCTGTGCCGCGCCCTCCGGCGAGCAGTCGGGGTCGTCGGCGACGATGCCGAGCTGCGAGGCCGCGGCGACGCCCTCCAGGAAGCCCTTGGCCCGCTCGGCCTTCGGGTAGCGGTCGACCAGCCGCCAGAACCGGGCGGTGTGGCCCAGCTCGAGCAGGTGCGCGAGCTCGTGGACCAGCACGTAGTCGATCACCCACGACGGCATCCCCTCGAGCCGCCGCGACAGCCGGATCGCCCGGTCGGCCGGGGTGCAGGAGCCCCACCGGCTGTTCTGGTTGTCGACCCACCGCACCGTGCCCGGGGTCGCCGCGCCGTCCAGGTAGCGTGCGTTGAGGTCGCGGGCGCGCCGCATCAGCCCGGAGTCGCTGGGCCGGCGTCGCTTCTCGGACCGCTCGAGGCGGGCGAGCATCGTCGCCACCCACTCCTGCTCCTCCGCGCGGCTCATCCGCGCCGGGATCATCACGACGACCCGGTCGTCCTCCCGGTAGGCCGCGACCGTGCTGCGTCGGCGCCGGGAGCGTCGTACCTCCACGACGGGGTCGGTGCCCGGGACGGTGGCCATGTCCTGCACGCTACCGGTTCGCCCAGGCCAGCAGGTCCTCCAGCGGCCACGTGTTCACCACCCGCTCGGGCGGCACGTCGAGCTGCTCGGCCCGGGCGCAGCCGTGGTCGAGGAAGTCCAGCTGGCCGGGCGCGTGGGCGTCGCTGTCGATCGCGAACAGGCAGCCGGCCTCCAGCGCGACCGCGACGAGATCGTCGGGCGGGTCGGCGCGCTCGGGCCGGGAGTTGATCTCGACGGCGACGTCGTTCTCCGCGCACGCCGCGAACACCGCCTCGACGTCGAACTCGCTCTGCGGCCGCTTGCCACGCCCACCCGTGATGAGCCGCCCGGTGCAGTGGCCCAGCACGTTGGTCTTCGGGTGCCGTACGGCGGCCACCATCCGTCTCGTCATCGGCGCCCGCTCCATCCGCAGCTTGGAGTGGACCGAGGCGACCACCACGTCGAGGCGTGCCAGCATGTCATCGGTCTGGTCCAGCGCGCCGTCGTCGAGGATGTCCACCTCGATGCCGCGCAGCAGCCGGAACGACCCGTCGAGGTGTTCGTTGACCGCGTCCACCACACCGAGCTGCTTCTCCAGCCGCGCCGAGGACAGGCCGTTGGCGACCTTGAGCCGCGGCGAGTGGTCGGTGAGCACGGTGTAGTCGTGACCGAGCTCGATCGCGGTGAACGCCATCTCCTCGATCGGCGAGCCGCCGTCGGACCAGTCGGAGTGAGTGTGCAGGTCGCCGCGCAGCGCGGCCCGCAGCCGCTCCCCGCCCTCGACGAGCGGCCCGGCGTCCTGCTCCAGCTCGGCGAGGTAGCCGGGCTCCCGGCCCGCGAGGCAGTCGGCGATGATCGCCTCGGTCTTCGCCCCGATGGCGGGCAGCTCGCGCAGCGTCCCGGCCCGGGCCCGCTCCAGCCGTTCGCGCTCCGGGACGGTGAGCAGGCTCGCGGCGGCGCCCCGGTAGGCCTTGATCCGGTAGCTGTCGGCGAGCCGGCGCTCGAGCAGGAACGCGATGCGACGCAGCACCCGGACCGGGTCGAGCTCCTCCTGCTCCCCTGCGCTGCTGCTGCCGGCGGCCACGGCCCGCCCCCTTTCCCGGTCGGCGTTCCGTGCCGACTCGTCCTTTTTACCCTCAGCTGGCCAGAAGTTTTCCTCCACAGCCGGGGGACGACCATCGTCGCTGGTCAGCAGGCGTGTGCACCACCGGTCCGGGCGTGTCGCCCACAGCGTCGTACACCGTTGTCCCCAGCGTTCTCCACAGCCTGTGCGCCGTGCTCCACAGCCCGTCCCCAGCGCCGTCCACAGGCCCGGGCGGCCGCCCGTTGACCGCGGCGTCGGGCGGCACCTACGTTGGTCCGCGATGAGGCCCTCGGCCGATTCGGCACGGCGCTCGCAAGGGGAAGGCAAGCGGCGTGCTGGAGAGGCAGAGGGCCTCCTTCACGGCCCGGCGCCCAGACCCTGCGCCGGGCCGCCGCTGTCTCAGCGGCCCCGGTCAGCGCCGCCTGCTTCAGCGGCCGGTGAACCGCGGCGGCCGCTTCTCCCGGGCGGCGGCGATCCCCTCCTGGAGGTCGGCGGTGGCCAGCGTGACCGGCTGGGCCAGTGCCTCCCACTGGATCGCGGCCTCCAGGTCCGTGTGGCCGCCCCCGCGCAGCGCCACCGTGGTGAGCCGGCTCGGCACCGGCGCGGTCGCGGCGATCTGGTGGGCGGTCGCGAGCACGCCGTCGAGGAAGCCCTCGGCCGGCGTCACCGAGGAGACCAGTCCGAGCCGCAGCGCCTCGTCGGCCTCCACTGCGCGGCCGGTGAGCAGCAGGTCGCGAGCCGCGGCGGTGCCGACGATCTCGGGCAGCAGGTAGGTGGCGGCCATGCCGGCGTGCATCCCGAGCTTGACGAACGGGACGCCCAGCTTGGCCGAGTCGGCGGCGTACCTCAGGTCGCAGGCCAGCGCCAGGCACAGCCCCGCGCCGATGGCGTGGCCGTTCACCGCGGCGATCGTCGGGACCTCGAGGCGGCGGATCGACAGCCAGGCGCGGTAGAACGCGATCATCCGGGTGCGCAGGTCGTCGACGGACGCGTCCGGCTCGCTGGCGATCCAGCTGGTGTTGCCGCCGGAGCAGAAGGCCGTCCCCTCGCCGGTGACGACCACGGCCCGGACGCTGCGGTCGGAGGCCAGCTCGTCGATCGCGTCCACCCAGGAGGCCGTCATCTCGTCC
>JBQCEF010000095.1:0-8468 GCA_051960495.1 Nocardioides sp.
GCGCGGCCCTCCTCCGGGGGGTGGGGCCCGGCCGGGGCGGGCGGGTGGGGGGGGGGCGGGGGGGGGCGGGGCCCGCCCCCGGGGCCCCCCCCCCCCCCCCGGCGGCCGGCCGCGGGGGCGCCGCGCCCCCCCCGACGACTGGAGCGTCCACGACCTGGGCCGTCGCTTCGACCTGGGCCCGCCGACCACGGAGATCACCGCGCTCGGGGCCACCCTGGACCGGCTGCTCGACCGCGTCGGTGGCGCGCTGCGGGCCGAGCAGCGGCTGACCGCGGAGGTCGCCCACGAGCTCCGCACGCCGCTGACCGCGCTGATCGGGTCGGCCGAGGTGGCGCTGATGCGGCGCGACCTCGACGAACCGACCCGGGCGGCCTTCGAGGACATCGCGGACGCGGGGCGGCGGATGTCGGAGACGGTGACCGCGCTGGTCGACCTGGCCCGCTCCGGGGCCGAGTCGTTCGCCGAGAGCAGCACCGTCGGGGAGGTGGTGGAGGCCGCGGGGGTCGACGGGATCGTCGTACAGCTCTCCGCGACCGACCGCGCCCTCGTGGTCGCCCTCCCCGCCGCGCTCGCCGGACGGGCCCTCGCGCCCTTGCTCGACAACGCCCGGCTGCACCGGACCGAGCAGGTCACGCTGCAGGCGTCGGCGGAGAGCGACCACGTCGACCTGGTGGTCGAGGACGACGGCCCCGGCCTCCCCGACGACGAGGGGCTGTTCGCGCCGGGCGTGCGCGGCCGGGGCAGCCTCGGCGCCGGGCTCGGGCTGCCCCTGGCCCGCCGGATCGCCCGGGCCGCCGGCGGTGACGTGCGCTGGGAGCCGAGTCCGGCCGGCGCGCGGTTCGTGGTACGCCTGCCGCGGGGGTGAGCGCGCTCAGCCCATGAGCGCCGGCACGCTCTGCCAGGCGGTGTAGCCGGCGACGCCGAGCAGCAGCACGGCGAACCCGACCGAGAGCGTGCGGGCGGGCAGCCGGGACGCGACGCGGGCGCCGAGGAGGCTGCCGACGACAGCGAGGGCGGTGAGCACGACGACTGGGAGCCAGTCGACGTGGATCCCGTGCCCGATGCGTACGACGAACGCCGCGGCACTGTTGACGGCGATCACGAGCAGCGACGTCCCCACGGCCTGCGGCAGGCTCAGCGAGAGCGCGAGCACGAGCGCCGGCACGGCGAGGAACCCTCCGCCGACACCGAGGAATCCGGTCAGCAGCCCGACGGCCAACCCGGTGACGAGCACCTTCAGCGCCCGCGGGCAGTCGCACATGAACGTCGGGCTCACCGCGATGATCGGGGCGTCGGGGCGGTCGTCGCCGGCAGGGCGCCCGCGCCGCAGCAGCATGACGAGCGCCACCACGACCATCAACGCGGCGAAGGACACCAGCAGGACGTCGGGATCGACCAGCACCGACCAGGTCGCGCCGAGGGCCGCGCCGAGCGTGCCCACCAGGGCGAACGCCATGCCACGCCCGACGTACACGTTGCCGCGGCGGTGCGCCGCGAAGGCTCCGGTGGCGGCGGAGATGCCGACGATGAGCAGCGAGGCGGTGGTGGCGGCCACCGGGCTCTGGTCGAGCAGGTAGACGAGGACCGGGACGGCGAGGATCGAGCCGCCCCCGCCGAGTGCTCCGAGGCTGAGCCCGATGAGCAACCCGGCGAGGACGGCGATGACCAACGGCATCAGCGGCTCACGCCTCCGGGCCGACGAGGTGCAGACCGGCCGACTTCGCGGTGTCGAACGAGTCGTCGATGGCGACGAGCTTGCGGCCCGCGGCGGCGATGAACGACGCCGCGACCGAGGTCCGGTAGCCGCCCGCGCAGTGCACCCACACCTCGCCCTCGGGGACCTCGGCGATCCGGCGGGGCAGCTCGTGGATGGGGATGTTGACCGCACCCTCGATCCGGGCCTCGCGGAACTCCTGCTCGCGGCGGACGTCGAGCACGACCACCTCGCGGTGGTGGCGCACGTCGTTGAGCTCGGCGAAGGTGGCGATCGGGAAGGAACCGAGGTCGCGGTCGGACCAGTCCTCCGGCTTCCCGGTCGCCTGGGCGGCGGGCCGGTCGATGCCGATGCGGACCAGCTCGCGCTGGGCCTCGGCCACCTGCTCCTCGGACTCGCCGAGCAGCGTCAGCGGGGTGCCCCACTCGATGAGCCAGCCCAGGTAGGTCGAGAACGCGCCGTCGAGCCCGAAGTTGAGCGTGCCGGGCACGAAGCCGGCCGCGAAGGCGGTGCGCGTGCGCAGGTCGACGACCCACTCGCCGGCCTCGATGCGGCGGCGCAGCTCACCCGCGTCGGCGAGCTCGGGCAGCGAGAGGTCCGGCGCGCTCGGGCCGGCGGCGTTCCCCGGGCCCATGTGGGCGTAGTAGGCCGGGTAGGCGTCGAGGCCGGCCAGCAGCTCGTCGACGTACTCCTGCTCGCTGCGCGTCAGGGCGGGGTTCTGCCGGCGCTCCTGGCCGATGGTCGAGGCGGTCGCCTCGGACTGGCTGGCGGAGCAGAAGCTGCCGAACCCGTGGGTCGGGAAGACCTCGGCGTTGTCCGGCAGCGCCTCGGCGAGGCGGTGCGCGGAGTGGTACTGCGCGCGCACGAGCTCGTCGGTGTGGTCCGGGCCGAGCAGGTCCGGCCGGCCGGTGGCGCCGAAGAGCAGCGAGCCGCCGGTGAACACGCCGACCGGCTCGCCGTCGTGCTCGAGGGCGTAGGACAGGTGCGTGAAGGTGTGGCCCGGCGTCGCGATCGCGCGCACGGTGAGGTGCTCGCCGACCGCGATGACGTCGTCGGCGCGGATCGGCGTGCGCTGGTAGGCGACGTCGTCCTCGGCGTTGACGTGGTAGGCCGCCCCGGTGCGCTCGGCGAGCGCGAGGCCGCCGGTGAGGTAGTCGTTGTGGATGTGGGTCTCGAAGACGTCGGTGACCCGCACGCCGGCGGTCTCGACGAGGTCGAGGACCCGGTCGATGTCGCGCTGCGGGTCGATCACGAAGGCGACCTCGCCGTCGTGGACCACGTAGCTGCGGTCGCCGAGGGTGGGCGTCTCGATCGTGAGGATGTTGAGCGTGGGGAGGGAGGTGGTGGTCATGCGCTTGCTCCTGTCACTACGGGACGGCCGGTCTGCATCCAGGCGGAGGTCCCGCCGTTGACGTTCACCACGTCGAAGCCGTTGCGCTCCAGCAGCGTGGCCATCGACTTGCTCCGGTTTCCGGTGGCGCACACCAGGTGCACGGGGCGGTGCCGGTCGATCTCGTGCATCCGCGCGGGCAGCTGGCCCATCGGGATGAGTCGGGCGCCCGGGACGTGGCCGGAGACGTACTCCCCGGGCTCCCGGACGTCGATGACCACGGCACCGTCGGCATGGGCCGCGGCGAACTGGTCGATGTCGATCTCGCGCATGTGTGTCCTTCCTGTCAGGGTTCAGGATACCCAGGGGGGTATGCTGGTTCCCAACGGGAGCACCTGCTCAAACATTCCCGGGGGTCCGGGAATGACTTCGAATGGCCCCGAGTTATACCCCTACAGGTATACACTTTCTCGCATCGGGAGGAACATCAGATATGGCAACCATCGAGCTGACCGCGACGGACTTCGAGAAGACCGTCTCCGACAATGACATCGTGCTGGTGGACTTCTGGGCCTCCTGGTGCGGTCCGTGCCGCCAGTTCGCCCCCACCTACGAGAAGGCGTCGGAAGCCAACCCCGACGTGGTCTTCGGCAAGGTGGACACCGAGGCCGAGCAGGCGCTCGCCCGTGCGGCCAACATCACCTCCATCCCGACCCTGATGGCCTTCCGTGAGGGCGTCCTCGTCTTCGCGCAGCCCGGCGCCCTGCCCCCGCAGGCGCTCGACCAGGTGATCGGCGCGGTCCGCGAGCTCGACATGGACGAGGTCCACGCGCAGGTCGCCGCCCAGCAGCAGAACAGCGAGGGATGAGCATGCAGCTTCCACCCGAGGAGATGGGCTCGGCCACCAACCGCCTCAAGCGGGCCCGGGGCCAGCTCGACGGCGTGATCCGGATGCTCGAGGAGGGCCGCGAGTGCGAGGACGTCGTGACCCAGCTCGCCGCGGTCAGCCGTGCGCTGGACCGGGCCGGGTTCTCGATCGTCGCGACCGGCCTCAAGCAGTGCCTGATCGCCGGCGACAGCGAGGAGGCCGACCTGGACACGGCCAAGATGGAGAAGCTGTTCCTCTCGCTCGCCTGACGGGCGCACACCTAGGCTGAACGGCATGGACTCACGCGCGTGGGACGAGCGGTACGCCGGCTCGGAGCTGGTCTGGGCGAGCACTCCCAACCAGTTCGTGGCGGCCGAGGTGGCCAACCTGCCGCCCGGCCGCGCCGTCGACCTGGCCGCCGGCGAGGGCCGCAACGCGATCTGGCTCGCCGAGCAGGGCTGGGAGGTCACCGCGGTCGACTTCTCGCTGGTCGGCCTCGACAAGGGCCGGCAGCTCGAGGCCGCTCACCCGCGCGGCCGCGACCTGAAGATCGAGTGGGTCCACGCCGACGTGCTCGAGTGGGAGCCCGGACCGGTCGGCTACGACCTGGCCGTGCTGGCCTACCTGCAGCTTCCCGAGCGCGAGCGTCGTACGGCGGTGCGCGTGGGCTTCGGCGCGCTCAGCGTCGGCGGCACCCTGCTCGTCGTCGCCCACGACTCCTCGAACCTCACCGAGGGAACCGGCGGGCCGCAGGACCCCGCCGTGCTCTACACCGCCGAGGAGGTGCTCGGCGACCTCGACGGCGAGCGCTTCGACGTCGTCCGGGCCGAGCGGGTCGCCCGGGTGGTCCCCGCGGCGGACGGGCACGGCGCCTCGCACGGTGACGAGCACCGCGGCGAGCCGGACCGGACGGCGTACGACTGCCTGGTGCGGCTGGTCCGGACCGCCTGACCGCCGACCCGGCGCGTCCTCACTCGCCTGACCGCCGACCCGGCGCCTGCTCACGCCGCAGCCACGGCGGCTAAGCCCGTTGCGCACGCCCTCGCGCCGGAAACCGTGCGGAACGGGCTTACTCAGCGCTCGCGGTCCCCGTTGGACGCGGGCTCCCCGCGGCCCGGCGCCTCCTCGGTGCGCGGCGCGGCCTCATCGGTCGGCTCCTCGAAGTCGACCTTGCCCAGGTGCTTGCGGAGGCTGAAGAACAAGAAGACCACCACCGCGGCCAGGACCAGGAACACGCCGAACCCGAGCCAGCCGGCCTTGACGTCCTCCGGCTCGGGGGTCTTGCCGGCCAGGACCAGCAGCGGGAGCGACAGGGACACGAGGGTGTTCATGCCTCCATTGTGGCAAGTGCCTCGCGGACGCCGGCGAACAGATCGTCCTCGGGGGTCTCGACGTCGACCAGCGAGCGCGCGAGCTCGTAGTCCTCGGTCGGCCACGCCTCCTGGTGCACGTCGAGCGGGCAGGCGAACCACGCGCCGTCCGGGTCGATCTGCGTGGCGGGGGCGAGCAGCGCCCGGTCCCGCACCGGGAAGTACTCCGCGCACGGCACCCGGGTCGTGATCCGGGCCGCGTGGACCGGGTCGGGCTTCCACTCCGCGAGCCGTTCGGCGTAGGGCGACTCCAGGCCGCGGGCCACCATCGCGTCGTGCAGCGCCTGGGTGCGCTCGCGGTGGAACGAGTGGTGGTAGTAGAGCTTCAGCGGCTGCCACGGCTCGCCGGCGTCGGGGTAGCGGTCCGGGTCGCCCGCGGCCTCGAAGGCGGCGACGGACACCTTGTGGCACATGATGTGGTCCGGGTGCGGGTAGCCACCGTTCTCGTCGTACGTCGTCATCACGTGGGGCTTGAAGTCGCGGATCAGCCGCACCAGCGGCTCGGCCGCCTCCTCCACGGGCACGAGCGCGAAACAGCCCTCCGGCAGCGGCGGCGGCGGATCGCCCTCCGGCCAGCCCGAGTCGACGAAGCCGAGCCAGTCCTGGCGCACCCCGAGGATCTCGCGGGCCCGGTCCATCTCCTGCTTGCGGATCTCGGCGATGTTGGCGAGCACGTCGGGGCGCTCCATCTTGGGGTTCAGGATCGAGCCGCGCTCGCCGCCCGTGCAGGTGACGACGTGCACGTCGACCCCGTCGGCGACGTACTTCGCGGTGCTGGCCGCGCCCTTGCTCGACTCGTCGTCGGGGTGGGCGTGGACGTGCATCAACCGGAGCATGAGGGCAATCCTAGGATGGAGCGTGTGACCGACCTCAGCGAGCGCTACGGCAGCCCGAGCGCCACCCGGCGCAAGGCGATCGTCGCGGTCGTCGTGGTGCTGGTCGCGGCCGGTCTGTCCTGGCTGGTCTGGGTGATGCTCGAGCACGGCCGCCCCGAGGCGCAGTCGTCCCTGGTCTCGTTCGACGCCGTGGGCCAGCATGCGGCCGTCGCCACGTTCACCGTGGTCCGCCGCAGCGAGGACATCGAGGCCAGCTGCCTGCTGCGGGCGCTGGCCGCCGACCACACGATCGTCGGCGAGCTCGAGGTGCCGGTCGGGCCTGGCGGACCGCGGGTGCAGACCCTGGAGCGGACCGTGCGGACCGAGCGCCAGGCGACGTCGGTCGACGTGCTGGGCTGCAGCACCCCCGGGCAGCCGCAGCGCCGCTGACGGTCTGTTCGGCCGGGGCGCCGAGGATTGGGCCCGGTCACGCCCGCCGGGTAGACTGGCTCACTTACCCAGAGACCTTCTGGTGGCCACGCCTGCGCCCGACGCGCGGCACCGCCGGAGCAGATTTTCCCGAACGACGAACACAGGAGCGCCACCGTGACGCAGTCCAGCGACCAGCACGTGATCTGGCTGACCCAGGATGCCTTCGACAAGCTCCAGGAGGAGCTCGAGCACCTGCGTGGTCCCGTGCGCAAGGACATCATCGACCGGATCAGCGCCGCCCGCGACGAGGGTGACCTCAAGGAGAACGGCGGCTACCACGCTGCGCGCGAGGAGCAGGGCAAGACCGAGGCCCGGATCCGCCAGCTCGAGGAGATGCTGCGCCGCGCAGAGGTCGGCGAGACGCCGGCCGACGACGGCGTGGTCGAGCCCGGCATGAAGGTCACCACCCGGTTCGTCGGCGAGAAGGACGAGGAGGTCTTCCTCCTCGGCGCGCGCGAGATGGCCGAGACCACCGAGGACCTGCAGGTGTTCTCGCCGCAGTCGCCGCTCGGCTCGGCGATCATCGGCTCCAAGGTCGGCGACACCGTCGAGTTCGACGCCCCCAACGGCAAGAAGCTCAAGGTCGAGATCGTGCACGCGGTGCCCTACACCGGCTGACCTCCGCCACGCTTTCGACTCCGCCCCCTCGGCTCCCGGCCGAGGGGGCGGAGCCGTCTTTAGGGGCCGTCCGGGACCATCGGCCCGCACGCTGGGGCGGTCGTCCCCTGCCGGGCCCGGCCCTTGGACACCCACCCTGGAGCCAGAAGGGCGAGCGACCAGGAGGAAGCGATGAAGCGGCTGCAGGACAGGGTTGCCGTCGTCACCGGCGGAGCGAGCGGGATCGGGAAGGCCACGGCGTACCGGCTGGCCGAGGAGGGCGCCAAGGTCCTCGTCACCGACATTGCGGACGAGGAGGGCGGGCTTGTCGTTAACCACCTGGGTGAGCTCGGGTACGACGCCACCTACGTCCACCACGACGTGTCGCGCGAGGCGGACTGGGAGCGGGTCGTCGAGGTGGCGCTGGAGACGTACGGCGGGCTGGACATCCTGTTCAACAACGCCGGCACGGGCGGCCTGGGGGCGATCGAGGACACGACGCTCGAGGACTACGAGCGCAACATCGCCGTCGACCAGACCAGCGTCTTCCTGGGCATGAAGGCCGCCGCGGAGGCGCTCAAGGCGTCGCCTCACGCCGCGGTCATCAACAACAGCTCGATCTTCGGGGCCAGCGGCGGCTTCGGCACCTCGACCGACTACCACGCGGCCAAGGGCGCCGTGCGGGCGATGACGAAGAACATCGCCCTGCACTGGGCGGCCGATGGGGTCCGGGTGAACTCGGTGCACCCCGGCTTCATCCTCACGCCACTCATGGACCAGACCAAGGGCACACCCTTCGAGCAGGCGATGCTCGACCTGACTCCCATGGGGCGGCTGGGCCGGCCGGAGGAGGTCGCCGCGGTGGTGGCGTTCCTGGCCAGCGACGACGCGTCGTTCATGACGGGGGCGGAGGTCTACGTGGACGGTGGCTACCTGGCTCGCTGAGCCGGGGGCTTGGATGCCGCCCGATGCCCGTCGACACGCTCCGGGCACCGGGCGGCGCGACGTCCGGCCCGCTCGCGCGGCGCTACCGCGACACGTAGTAGCCGCACTCGCGGAGCCGCGCGAGCACCCGCTCCGCGTGCTCGGCGCCCCGCGTCTCGAGCTGCATCGCGACCTCGACCTCGTCGAGGTGCAGGTGGCTGGAGGTGCGCTCGTGCACCACGTCGAGGACGTTGGCCTCGACCTCGGCCAGCTCCCCGAGCAGCCGCGCCAGGCCACCGGGGAGGTCGGGGATGCGGACCTTGAACGACAGGTAGCGCCCGGCGGCCGCCATGCCGTG
>JBQCEF010000096.1:0-6958 GCA_051960495.1 Nocardioides sp.
AGCGACGGCCAGCCCGACGCCGGCAGCGGTTCCACGAGCCCGCACAGCCGGGCCCGCGCGTGCGGCGCGGTGGCGGTGGGCCGGTCGTCGAGCTCGGCGTCCTGGCGCGCCATCGCGAACGGGCGCCCGCACAGGTCGACGCCCTCGGTGAGCACGTGGGCGACGAACCGGTAGACCCCCGAGCCGTAGGCGCCGTTGTCCGGGTCGGTGAGCGAGCGGCTCCAGAAGCGGCGGTCGAGCTCCTCGAGCTGGACCTCGAGCTTCTGCTGGGTGGCCTGCATAGGACCAGGCTGGCCCGCCGGGACGGCCGGCGGATGGGGCAAATGGCCCGCACCGGCCTGCCACCCGGCACGCCTCGCTACGCACCCGGCCCGGCCCGGCCTTCAGCGCTCCGTGCGTCCCGTGCCCGAGCGCCGCCGGGTCGGCCCGTCCTCGGAGGTGAGGTTCAGCGCGGTGCTGACCAGCGCCAGGTGCGAGAGCGCCTGCGGGAAGTTGCCGACCAGCCGGTCCTCCTTGGTGTCGCGCTCCTCGGAGAGCAGCCCGACATCGTTGCGCAGGTCGAGCAGCCGCTCGAACACCCTGCGGGCGTCGTCGGTGCGTCCCTGCGCGGCGAAGCTGTCCGCCAGCCAGAAGGTGCAGGGCAGGAACGCGCCCTCGCCCGGCGGCAGCCCGTCGACGTTCTCGCTGTCGCCGTGGGTGGAGTAGCGCTGCACGAACCCGTCCTTGCACAGGTGCTTCTCGATGGCGTCGACGGTGCCGCGGATCCGCGGGTCGTCCGGCGGGAGGAACCCCACCTCGCTGATCAGCAGCAGCGCGGCGTCGAGCCCCTGCGAGCCGTAGTACTGGGTGAAGGTGTTGCGGCTCTGGTCGAAGCCGCGCTCGCAGACCTCGTCGAAGATCTCCTGGCGCGTCTTGCGCCACCGGTCGACCGGGCCCGGGAGGTCGAAGTGCTCGGCGCCCTTGACGGCACGGTCGAAGGCGGCCCAGGCCATCACCTTCGAGTGCGTGAAGTGCTGCGGGTCGCCGCGAATCTCCCAGATGCCGTAGTCGGGGTCGTGCCAGTGCTCCTCGAGGTAGTCGAGCAGGTGCCGCTGGACGTCCCAGGCGTGTTCCTGCGGGGGTACGCCGTGCGCGCGGGCCTGGTGCAGCGCGTCCATGAGCTCGCCGTAGACGTCGAGCTGGAACTGCTCGGCGGCGCTGTTGCCGGCGCGGACCGGTTGGGAGTCCTCGTAGCCGGAGAGCCAGTCGAGCTCGGTCTCGGTGAGGCGACGTTCCCCGGCCACGCCGTACATGATCTGCATCTGCTCGGGCCGTCCGGCGAGCGCGCGCAGCAGCCACTCCCGCCAGGCCTCCGCCTCGTCGGTGTAGCCGGCGCCGAGCAGGGACAGCAAGGTGAACGTGGCGTCGCGGATCCAGCAGAACCGGTAGTCCCAGTTGCGGACGCCGCCGAGCTGCTCCGGCAGCGAGGTGGTCGGAGCCGCGACGATGCCGCCGGTGGGGGAGTAGATCAGCGCCTTGAGGGTGATCAGCGACCGCAGCACGGCCTCGCGGTAGGGGCCGTCGTAGGTGCAGCGGTCCGACCACTCCTCCCACCAGGCCGTGGTCTGCTCGAGGGCACGCCCGACGTCGACCGGCTCGGGGGCATCCTGGTGCGACGCCGTCCAGGTCAGGCCGAGGTCCACGACGTCGCCCGCGGACACCTCGAACTCCGCGACCGGGTCACCCTCCCCGTCGCCGCCCGAGTGCGGCACGTCGGAGTCGAGGGTCATCGCGTCGGGACCGGTGAACAACCGGATCCTGCCGTCGTCGTTGCGCACCCACGGCACGTCGTGGCCGTAGTCGAAGCGGGCCACGAGCTCGCTCCGCATCGCGACGGTGCCGCTGACGCCCTCGATGCGCCGCACCAGGACGAGGTCGCGCTCGCGCACCGGCATCGCGTCGACCAGGCGCACCACGCCGTCGTCGGTGTGGAGCTCGGTCTCGAGCACGAGAGTGCCGTCGCGGTAGCGGCGCTCCACCCGCGTCGTCTCGCCGGTGGGCGCGACCTTCCACCGGCCGTTGTCGGGCGAGCCGAGCAGCGCCGCGAAGCAGGCTCCCGAGTCGAATCGCGGCACGCACAGCCAGTCGATGGATCCGTCCTTGCCGACGAGGGCGGCGGTGTGGGTGTCGCCGATGACGGCGTAGTCCTCGATGCGCATGCGGGCCGCCTCAGCGCTTGAGCAGGCGCACGGCCGCCGCGCCGAGGGCTCCTGCCGCCGCACCGGCCGCGAGGAGCCCGTGGTGCTGGGAGGCCCAGAGCTGGACGCTGCCGCTGTGGGCGCGGGCGTCGAACCGGCCGTGAGCGCCGAAGTCGTGCCCGTCCGGGCCGTCGGCCGGCTCCCAGAGGTTGACCGCCTGGTCGGGGTCGCGGTCCTCCTGGGTCTGCTGCGACTTGTAGCCGGTCTTGGCCAGGTAGCGGTCCAGCAGACCGGGGGCGATCGCGTTGGCGACCAGTGTCGCCGCGGTGGACTCGCCGACCCAGTACTCGCGGCGCTTGGGGTGGTCTGCGGCGTACACCACGCCCTTGGCGGCCACCTCCGGCTGGTAGATCGGCGGCACCGGCTGCGCCTTCTTCGGCAGCCGCGACAGCACCCAGTCGAACTGCGGGGTGTTCACCGCGGGCATCTGCACCATCGTGACGTGCACGTTGCTGCGGTCGTGGAGCAGCTCGCAGCGCAGCGACTCGTGCCAGCCCTGCAGGGCGTGCTTGGCCCCGCAGTACGCCGACTGCAGCGGGATGCCGCGGTAGGCAAGCGTCGACCCGACGTGCACGACGGTGCCGCGGTCGCGCTCGAGCATCCGCTCCAGCACCGCCTTGGTGGCGTAGACGTAGCCCAGGTAGGTGACCTCGGTGACGCGCTTGAACTCCTCGGGCTCGATCTCGCTGAACGGCGCGAACACCGAGGAGAACGCGACGTTGACCCACACGTCGATCGGGCCGAGCTCGCGCTCGATGCGGTCGACCGCCGCGCGCACCTGGTCGAAGTCGGCCACGTCGGTCGGCACGGCGATGCCGTCGCTTCCGGCGTCCTTCACCTCGCGCAGCGCCCGGTCGAGCCCGGTCTCCCCGCGGGCGACGAGTGCGACGCGGTCGCCGCGCTCGGCGAACGCGCGAGCCGTGGCCCGGCCGATGCCGCCGCTGGCTCCGGTCACGGCCACCACCCGGCCGGGGCGTCCCGCGGAGGCCAGTCGGCTGGTGGACGGACGGGTGGCGGTCTGGGTGGTCATGGGGCAACCTCTCCTCGAGTACGTGGACGTGCGTGCATCGAGGCCCAGCGGCCCCGCACTGATCCCGTTCCCGAAACGTGGTTGCGCAAACGCAAGGGTTGTGCGCGGTCGTGGGCACGCGCCCGTTTCGCCGGGAACGCGAGGTGCCGGAGGGGTCAGGCGAGTGCGAAGTAGCGCAGCGCGACGTACAGCCAGGCGATCGTCACCGTGGTGGCGGCCACGAGGATGCCGTACTTCGTGAACTGCCAGAACGAGATCGGGTGGCCGTTGCGGGCGGCGATACCGAGCACGACCACGTTGGCGCTCGCGCCGACCGCGGTCGCGTTGCCGCCGAGGTCCGCACCGAGGGCCAGCGCCCACCACAACGACTCGACGCCCGGGCTGCCGTTGCCCGCCTGCACGAGGTCGGCCACCAGCGGGCTCAATGTCGCCACGTAGGGGATGTTGTCCACGATGCCCGACAGGATGCCGCTGGCGAAGATCAGCACCGTCGAGCCGGCGAAGTAGTGGTCGCCCATCGCCCCGGTGGCCCAGCTCGCGACGTCCCCGATCACCCCGACCTCGACGAGCGCCCCGACCATCACGAACAGCCCCATGAAGAACACCAGCGTCGTCCACTCGATGTCGCCGAGGTAGTCCTCCGGGTCCATCCGCGAGATCGCCACCAGCGCACCCGCGCCCAGCAGCGCCACCAGGGACGGTTCGAGCCCGACGAGCTGGTGCAGGACGAACCCGACGAGCACCAGCAGGAGGACGACGCCCGACCGGATCAGCAGCGGCACGTCGCGGATCGCCTCGCGCTCGTCGAGGGCCATCAGCGCCTCGACCCGCTCGGGTTGGTAGGTGAAAGCCGAGCGGAACATCACCCGGCACAGCACGATGAACACCGCGACGAGTACGACGACGATCGGTCCGAGGTTCAGCACGAAGTCGTTGAACCCGAGGCCGGAGCGCGACGAGATGATGATGTTCGGCGGGTCGCCGATCAGCGTCGCGGTGCCGCCGATGTTGGACGCCATCGCCTCGGCGATGAGGAACGGGATCGGCGGTGCGTCGATCTGCTCGCACACCAGCAGCGAGACCGGGGCGATCAGCAGCACGGTGGTCACGTTGTCGAGCAGGGCCGAGGCCACCGCGGTGATCACGACGAGCATCACCATGATCGCGAACGGCCGTCCCTTGGCGCGTTTCGCCGACCAGATCGCGACGTACTCGAAGACGCCCGTGCGTTTGAGCACGCCGACGATGATCATCATCCCCAGCAGCAGGAAGATGACGTTCCAGTCGACGCCGGTCTCCTCGCTGAAGAACGCGACCTTGGCGTCGACCACCCCGAGCACCACCATGGCGGCGGCACCGCCCAGAGCGGCGGCGACCCGGTGGATCCGCTCGGTCGCGATGAGCACGTAGGCGGCCAGGAAGGCAATGATGACCAGCGCCGTCGTCACGACGTGCGGTCCTCCTCGTCGTTGTCGGGGCGTTCGTCGGCGCTGCCGGACGGCAGGCCGGGGAAGAGGTGCTCGAAGAGGCGGCTGACGGTGATGGCGCCGTCCACTCGGCCGTCGGCGTCCAGCACGGCGACCACGGGGCTGCGCATCTGGGCCATCACCGCCGCGATCTCGACCGTGGTGGCGTCCTGGTCCACGGCCGGGAGGTCGTCGCGGTCCTGCTTCTTGGGCAGCAGGTCGTGGACGGTCTTGGACTCGAGCCGGCCCAGCAGCTTCTCGGAACCCTCCTCGTCGTAGACGCGGGCGAGGGCGGGGTCGTCCTGGATGTACTGCGGGACCATGAAGCGCAGCACCTGCGAGCCCCCCAGCACGGTGTGCGGCGACCCGTCGTCGTCCACCACGATGAGTCCGGGCAGCCGCGCGTCGCCGATCGTGCGCGCCGCGGTGAGTGCGTCGGTGTTCAGCGAGACGGTCGGAAAGGGCTCCGCCAGGTCAGCAGCGATCATGTCGCCTCTCCTTCGCTCGGGTCGTCCGCCAGGTCGCAGGATGGCACAGCGTGCGAAGTCCTGCGCACTCGCCATCCGACGGGAGAGACTCGGGTGATGCGTCATGATGGGCGCAGGGCACCCCGACGAGTGAGGAGAACCGTGGCTGCATCGGACGGTCGGAAGACCACGCGCAAGCGTGTCCCGGCGGCCCAGGTCGAGACCGTCCTGGCCGGGACGAGGGCGGTGGGGGCGATCATCGCCGAGTCCCTCGCGAGCGTCGAGGAGGTCGTGAGCATGCCGCAGCTGCGGGTGCTGATCATGACCAGTCAGCAGCAGCAGAGCATGTCCTCCATCGCCGAGGACCTGGGGGTGCACGCCTCCAACGCCACCCGCACGTGCGAGCGGCTCGTGCGCGCCGGCCTGCTCGACCGCACGACCGACACCGAGGACCGGCGCCGGGTCGTGCTCTCGCTCACCCCGGAGGGCGAGCGGCTGCTCGCGCAGGTCATGGACCGGCGGCGCAAGCGCGTCGTCTCCATCATGGAGCAGATGACCGCCGATGACCGGGCGGCGCTCGCATCGTCGCTCGCGGCGTTCACCGAGCTGGCCGGGACAGAGCCGCACGGCCCGCATCCCGTCGCCGCCCGGCACGCCTGAGGCACGCTCGCCCGAGTGGGCAGGCTCGCGCCGGTACGACGCGTCCCCCTCGCCGAGTCGGGGGTGTGACCCGCCGCGCGTTGGGTACAGGACCTGTGCGCTTGCGCAACCGTCGTTTGCCTAGACCCTGCCCGGTGTGGCGCCGAAGGTCCGCGAGCTCCGAACCGAGACCTGCGCCACCGGGGCGCGGGTGCCGCCGACGGGAGGTCCCGTGCCGCATCGAGCGCACAACGCGAGCCGCGACTCGTGGCTCTCACCCGCCCACCTGCTCCTGGTGCTGCGGAGCCTGTGGGGCGTCGTGCTGCTGGCGCGGCCCCGCCGGGTCGGCGACGCCCTCGGCCTCGAGCTCGCCGACGCCTCGGCGGGCCGCAACGTGATGCGCCTCCTGGGCGGCCGGCACCTGGGACAGGCCGCCCTGACCGCCGCCCGGCCGACGGGTCCGGTGGTCGCCCTCGGAGCTGCCGTGGACGGCATCCACTCGCTGACCGCGCTCGGCTGGGGCGTCCTCGACCGCTCTCACCGGCGCGCGGGCCTCACCGACGCCGGCCTGGCCGCCGGCTTCGGGGTCGCGGGTGCTCTGGTCGCCCGCAACGCGATGACCGGGCGCCACGGCGCGGGCACGACCCCGGGAACGAGCGCCGACACCCGCCGAGCCCCACGGAAGGACGAGACGATGAACCCCTCCTCCACCTCGACGAAGCACGGCACCCCCGCGCCGGCGAGGACGCCGGGCCGCTCCGCTGCGGAGGCGGACGAGCGCGCGACCGACCGGGACCGGGCTGGCCGGAACCAGGCCGATCGCCAGCAGGCCGACCAGCCCCGGGCGAGGGTCAGGCCCCGGCTGATGTGGGCCGGGGTCGGGATCGCGCTGCTGGCGATGTTCGGCATCGGGTGGGCGATGATCGCGCACAACGCGCCGGGTGAGATCGCCGGTGTCGTCGCCCTGGTCGTCGGTGGGCTGCTCGCGTGGCGCGGAGGCGTGTTGAACGACGTACAGAGCTCGCAACCGATGAGTCACGAGGTCGAGGCGGCCGTGCACGGGCGCGAGCACTCCGGGGTCGAGGCCGGGGAGCAGCTGCACGACCCGCAGGCGCAGGC